>CALPOI020000023.1 GCA_943325145.2 Candidatus Planktophila lacus
AAGACCAAAAAGCGTTTGAACTGATAAACAGAAAAATACACCAACAATCAAATATCTCATACTGCTCAACTATTTATATTAATTCTATTTCAACTTATTTTCTCTAGTAAAAATCAGTTAGAAACAAATGTACTATATTTTTTAATCAATTATATTCAAATAATTGATTCATTCGATAGAAAAAATAAGCAAGATAACTCTTTAATAATTAAATTTTATCAATGAATAAACATAAAAAAAGGTGTCAATTTCTTGACACCTTTTTAATTCTACTTATCAACAATTAATTTTTATCAGCCTTGCAACATGATTTCTTTTTGTCTTTGCATTCTTTTTTAGATTTTTTCTCACACTTAGACTCACATTCTTTTTTTGAAGAACATTTTTTAGCTGAATCATCTTTACAACATTTTTTGTTGCAATCTTTTTCACATTTTTTATCATCATCAGATTTAGAATCCTCTTGATAATAAGACGAACTATTTTCATTAGTTAGAACTGCAGCAGAAACCGGCACATTGAAAAGAGCAAATAAAGCAACAATCGAGAAGGATAAAATTATTTTTTTCATTTTTTCTTGGGTTTAGTTATTAATTTATAAATATAAACATTCTTATACTATTTCACCAATCTTTGTAATTCTACCTTTTACAACATCTCCAATTTTAACATTTATTTTAGTGTCAAGCGGTAAAAACAAATCAATTCTAGAACCGAATTTAATAAATCCAAATTCACTACCTGTTTTTACAGTTTGTCCTTGCTCAACATAATAACAAATTCTTCGAGCGACAGCCCCAGCAATTTGCCTGAATAACACCTCTTTTTTGGAAGAATGTTCAATTACGATTGTAGAACGTTCGTTATCTGTTGAGCTCTTAGGATGCCAAGCCACTAAAAACAAACCAGGATGGTACTTTACATATTTAATTAATCCACTAATTGGATTGAAGTTAGCATGAACATTTAAAGGAGACATAAATATTGAAACTTGAATTCGCTTATCCTTAAAATACTCGTTTTCTTCCGTTTCTTCAATCACAACCACTTTACCGTCAGCTGGACATAGAATTTCATTGTCTTTAAATACACAATCAATTTTAGGAATTCTAAAAAACTGAACAACTAAACCTAATAAAATAAGTAATACAAACGTAACAACTACAAACAACCATTGTAAACCAGTTTTTTGTAACAACAAATAATTCCCTAATTCTGCCACTGAAACAATCACTAAAGCAATCGCCATGATTAAATACCCTTCTCTGTGTAATTTCATAAACTTGTATTAATTAATTTAAAATTTGAATATAATTGATCCAATCAACTAACTCGAAAACATCTAATAATTTAAAAATTTTGTCAAAAATAAGAATAAATGACCCACCAACAATAAAAAAATGGAATTGTAAAAAGTGCTGCATCAAAACGATCTAAAATACCTCCATGTCCTGGCAAAATAGTTCCAGAATCTTTAATGTTTAAGCTGCGTTTAAATAAAGATTCTAATAAATCACCAAAAATAGCTCCAGGAACAACAATCAAACCAGAAATTACCCAAAACAAACTACCATTTGAATGGTCGTACATCCCGATTACATAAGAAATACCAACTGTAATGATTATCCCTCCAATAGTTCCTTCCCATGTCTTTTTAGGAGAAATACGTTCAAACAACTTGGTTTTACCTAAGATTCTTCCAGATAAATACGCGAAAGTGTCGTTTGACCAAATTAACGTAAACATACCTATCAACAAATAAACAGAAGAATCAGATGAAATCCTCATGTTTAACAATAAGTAAAATGGAATTAATAAGTATAAAAAACCAAATAATTGAATCCCTAAATTCACTAAGGGATTCGATTTTTTTCGCCATAATTCTGTTAACATTAATAACAAAACAATAGGAACGATAATTGCGCCAATTAATTTATCATCTAATTTTAAAAATAAATCAGCTACTAATAAACCATAAATCAAAATCGCCACAGCAGTGGGCATTCCCCATCTTAATTGAATGATTTTATTTTCTTTGAATAATTTAAAATATTCTACCGTACCAAGGATAAAAAACAATGTGAATACTATAATGGTAGCAGGAACACTGTATGCAATTGATAAAATAATCATCGCGACAAAAATTGTACCTGTAATTGCTCTTAATAAAAGATTGCTCATTTCTAAAAAATAAAAATGACCCCAATAACGGGGTCATTTGATTGAAATTAATGTATAATTAAGACTCTTTATTTTCAGTAGTATCTACTAAACTGTTTTGATCATCACTTGTGGAAACATCGGTAGAAATTTCATTTTCAGCAGCATCAGAAGAGTTTTCAGCTAACTCTTCTATCTTGTTTTCAACTGATTCGAGTTTTGACTTCGAAACAAATTCTTCATCTTTCAACCAAGGACGTTTACCAAACACCTCCTCCAAATCTTCTTTGAAAATAACTTCTTTTTCTAATAATTTTTCAGCAAGTGTTATTAATTTATCTTTGTTATCTGTTAAAATTTGAAGTGCTCGTTGGTATTGCTCTTCAATTATTTTACTTACCTCTTCATCAATTACACGTGCAGTTTCGTCCGAATAAGGTTTTGTGAAAGAATCCCTACCTTGTGAATCATAGTATGAAATATTTCCAATACGTTTGTTCAAACCATAGATTGAAACCATTGCGTAAGCCTGTTTGGTTACTTTTTCTAAATCGCTTAATGCGCCGGTAGATATTTTACCGAAAATTAATTCTTCAGCTGCTCTACCTCCCAATGCAGAACACATTTCATCAATGATCTGTTCAGTTGTAGTAATACTTCTTTCTTCAGGTAAGTACCAAGCTGCACCTAAAGATTGACCTCTTGGAACAATAGTAACTTTAACTAACGGAGAAGCATATTGTAACAACCAAGATGTAGTTGCATGCCCAGCTTCATGAAAAGCAATAGAACGTTTTTCAGTAACAGTAAAGATTTTATTTTTCTTTTCTAACCCTCCAATAATTCGATCTACCGCATCTAGAAAGTCTTGTTTTTCTACACTGTGTTTTTGGTGTCTAGCCGCAATTAATGCTGCTTCGTTACATAAATTCGCTATATCTGCACCTGAAAAACCTGGAGTTTGTTTTGCAAGAAAATCGACATCCATGTTCTCTTCCAATTTAAGTGGCTTTAAATGCACCTCAAAAATTGCCTTACGCTCATTGATATCAGGCATGTCCACATAGATTTGACGATCAAAACGACCAGCTCTCATCAATGCACTATCCAAAACATCCGCTCTATTTGTAGCAGCTAAAATAATTACACCTGAATTTGTTCCAAAACCGTCCATCTCGGTAAGCAACTGATTCAATGTGTTTTCGCGCTCGTCATTTGAACCAAAGCTATTATTCTTACCCCTAGCTCTTCCGATTGCGTCGATTTCATCGATAAAAATAATCGCCGGGGATTTTTCTTTAGCTTGTTTAAATAAATCACGAACTCTAGAAGCACCTACTCCAACAAACATTTCAACAAAATCAGAACCAGATAAGGAGAAGAAAGGAACTTTAGCTTCTCCAGCCACAGCTTTCGCCAACAAAGTTTTCCCAGTTCCAGGAGGGCCTACCAACAATGCACCTTTCGGGATTTTTGCACCCAAATCCGTGTACTTTTTCGAATTCTTTAAAAACTCAACAATTTCTTGAATCTCTTCTTTAGCACCTGTTAATCCAGCTACATCTTTAAATGTCACATTTGTAGATTTTCCTTTGTCATACAACTGTGCTTTGGATTTACCAATATTAAAAATTTGTCCACCGGCACCGCCGCCGCCGCCGCCTGACATACGTCTCATCACAAACATCCATATTAAGACCAAAATTAATATAGGAGCTAAGAAACTGATTATACTACCAATGTAATTTACTTCTTCTTCAGGTTCATAAGGTATTTGACGTTTCCCTGCTACTTTCAGTTTTTCGTTAGTTTCATCTAATTTTTGCTCAAAATTACCAGCATCTGAAATTTCCATTTGAAATTCAGGATTATTGGATTGATTAATCCCTTTCGATGAAGAAGTAAACATTTTCTTCATCATTTTAAATTTCGGGGAATTAGACTCACTTACAAAAGCAATTCCATCTTGAGAAAGTCTAAAATCAACTCTTTGTCTGTTAACAATTCGGACATTTTCAATGTAACTAGAATCTGCAAGCTCAAAAAAAGCTTGACGATCTTTGAAAGCAACTTCATTGGCTCCATTCATGTAGAGTTGAATTGCAATGATTGAAACAGCTATAATTCCATAAATCCAGTAGACATTTAATCCTACTTTCTTTTTATCTCCTTTATTTTCAGACATATTATCAGTTAGTTAATTAGTCAATATTTGGAATATCCGTGCGTTTAGCATCCGCCCATAAATCTTCTAAATCGTAAAAGTTACGCACATCTTTGTAAAAGATATGAGCAACCACACTTACATAATCTAAAAGTACCCATTCTGAATTCCCTTTCCCTTCTGTTCCCCAAGGGCGTTCTTGGATTTCTTTACGCGTGTAACGAGTCACACTATTCATAATACCATCAACATGAGTTGAAGAGTCACCAGAGCAGATGACAAAAAAATCAGCCACACGGTTTACAATTTCTCTTAAATCCAACACAACAATATCTTTTGCTTTGTTTTCTTGCATTCCTGCAACGATGGTATCGCACAAAACTTGTGCATCAATATCCTTAGCTATTTTATACATCTTAAATAAATTATTACAAATCTAATTAAATTTTAATTTTACAACACCATTCTTAATAAATAGCTAATGATAGGTTATGAAATTATCCATAAAGAGATTGTTGATTCTACTAACAATTATTTGACCAACTTAGTTCATGACGGTAAAATCAGTCATGGAGTGGTAATTTTGGCAGACCAACAAACAAGTGGCAGAGGTCAGAGAAACGCAAATTGGCAGTCGAATGAAAAGCAAAACCTGTTATTTTCATATTATACAAAGTACATTCAATTAAATATTTCAGAACAATTTCTAATTACACAATATGTCAGTTCTGCCATTCATTCATATTTGTGCTCTATTGGGATTAATGCATCAATCAAATGGCCGAATGATATTTTAGTGGGTACACAAAAAATCTGTGGTGTACTAATAGAAAACCAACTTCAAGGCCAATATATCAATGGAAGTATTGTAGGAATTGGTTTAAATATCAATCAAGAAAAATTCAATGAATCTTCAATCACTAGTTTAAAACTAATTTCTGGAGAAGAATTCTCAATTTTAAATGTTCTCGATGGATTATTAATCCACTTAAACAATTTTTTCGATCAATTAACTAATTTAAAAAAAGAAGAAATAAAAAATTATTACTTTGAAAATTTGTGGTTATTTGAAAAAAAAGGGAATTTCAGATCTGAAAATAAGAATTTTCAAGGAATAATAAAAGGCGCAGATGAATTTGGAAGACTAAAAGTTGAAATCGATAAAAAAGTAAGATTATTTGACTTAAAAGAAATTACTTTTCTAGATCGAAATGCAATTTAAGTCGTTCTGACATTGTGTTAAACAAATTTCTAAGTGGCTTTTCAGTTATAAACTGAAGTGTTTTTCCCATTTTTGCATCAAAAACCAATTTACCATTCGTACAATTTGATGAAGTTTCTTGTAAATGAATTGTTAAGACGAAAGGAAAAGGAGATTTTTCACCTGAATCCAAGATAATTTCTGTTGGAAATGAAGTTGATCTAAGTTTTAGAGGAATAATAATCCCTCCTTGTATTTTGAAAGAACAAAACTGAGAAGTAGCTTCCCAATTAGAAACTTTATCTTGAGGCAACAAATGAATAAGATTGGTTAAATCTTGAACAAAATTGAAAACATTGTTAATTGAAAGATTAACTTCAGATTGAACACTCTCAATAATCATCTTATTTCCAATTTGAAGGATCTTCTCTCCATTTTTTTAACGATTCCAAGTCGGCTTCGTTAATGTACTCGTGACGTAAAGCTTCTTGAATCAAAAAATCGTAGTTTGTTAATGTTTCAAATGGACATTTAGCCTCTTTGAAACTATTTTTTGCAACTTCAAAACCATAAGAGAAAATTGCAACTAACCCTTTCACTTCACATCCAGCAGCTCTCAATGCAGAAACAGCTGAAAGACTACTTCCACCAGTAGAAATTAAATCTTCAATAACAACTACTTTTTGACCAGCTTCAAAATCACCTTCAATCTGATTGCCTAAACCGTGTGCCTTAGCAGAAGTACGAACATAAATAAATGGAACACCCAATTCTTGAGCAACTAATGCACCTTGAGCGATACCACCGGTAGCAACACCAGCAATAACATCTGGCTTACCAAACGTATCCAAAATCAATTCAGCATAAGCTTGACGAATGAATGTTCTGATAGAAGGATACGATAATGTTTTACGATTATCACAATAAATAGGAGATTTCCAACCGGAAGCCCATACAAAAGGATTTGCAGGCTGCAATTTAATTGCTTTAATTTGCAGTAAAAATTCTGCTACTTTTAGCGCCTTATCGTTATTTAAAATCATAGCCACAAATGTATAAAGTTTTTATTCAAAACAAGCCATTATTTTTTATTTCTCCTGAAGAAATGCAAAATGTTGAAGGAGTTTTCCTACGTGAAGGATTAGCACTATCTGATAAACAACAAATTAACAACCTTTTAAAATTCACAAATAGGTTCACTCCTACTTATATTTTATGTGAGAATCCTGCTGAAACAATGGAACTCTACTTTCAAGATTATGCCAAAATTGAAGCAGCAGGTGGTATTGTTCAAAGAAAATCTAAATATTTATTTATTAAAAGAAATGGATTTTGGGATTTGCCAAAGGGTAAAATGGAGAAAAATGAAACTCCTAGAGAATGTGCCATTCGAGAAATTGAAGAAGAATGTGGCATTGAAAATGTTTCAATTGAGAAGGAATTACTCATAACCTATCACACCTACGAAAATCAGGGTATACCAACATTAAAAAAAACCTATTGGTTTACATTGAATTATCAAGGAACTAAAAAAGGGTCACCACAAATTGAAGAAGGAATTACTAAAATCAGTTGGAAAAAAAATGAAAAATTTGACACAATCAAAAAAAACACCTTTCAATCAATCATTGATGTACTTGAAGCTTTCGATATCATTTAAGTTTTAAAAATTCATTTTCTTGTATTCTTTAATAAAAAAATGTAAAATTGCATCGTAAAAACTTATTTAAAATCTTTCTCATGAAAAAAATTTTTCTTTGTATTGCATTAGTAACTTCTACTATAGTTTCAGCGCAAGAACATACCAATCACGATGGCCACAATCACGACCATAATACAACTAAAGAGAGTTTAAAAGAAAAAAAGTCAATACTTTCATTTAAAACATTGACAATTGAAAGAAACGATATACCATATGGATCAGATGAGGAATTTTCTTTCAGCTTCAAAAATAATGGAAAAGAACCTGTGATTGTAAGCAATGTTCAAACAAGTTGTGGTTGTACGACTGCAAAAAAACCTGAAGCGCCAGTTGCTCCAAAAAAGAAAGGTGAAATTTCAGTTAAATACGATACCAAACGTGTAGGGGCTTTTGTAAAGACAATTACAGTAACTACAAATGTTCAAGAACCAATTACATTAACTATCAAAGGAACTGTATTACCAGAAAAAACAACCACAACACCTGAAGAAAAAAAATAACTTCATTACAAAATTGGCTTTAAATCTTTGCCATTAATAAATATTGTAACAAAAAAAACATCTAACAATAGATGTTTTTTTTGTTACAATAACTTTTTTTTCGTTTTAAAAATTACATCTTTTCTGGAGCTTCTATTCCTAGTAAATTTAATGATCTATTTATTATATCAGAAACAACTTCACATAACACTAAACGCAAATTCTTTACCAATTCATCTTTCTCAATTAAAATTGGAACAGTTTGATAGAAATGATTAAATAATTTCACTAGTTCAAAAGCGTAATTAGCAATAATTGCTGGAGAAAATTCAGCCCCAGCTGCTTTTACAATTTCAGGATATTGTGCTATAAATTTCACAAGTTCTTTCTCTTCTATTAATAATTGTGTCGATTTGAAATCAGAATATCCGCCTGCTTTCAACAATAAAGAATGAATTCTTGCATGTGCATACTGTATGAAAGGCCCCGTATTTCCGTTTAACTCAATCGATTCTTCTGGATTGAATAACATTCTTTTTTTAGGGTCTACTTTAAGTAAAAAGTATTTCAACCCTCCCATACCAATTTGAGAAAATAATTTTTCTTTTTGTGATTCTGACATACCTTCCAAATGTCCTCTCTCTTTGGTCATCTCTTTTGCAGATGCAATCACATCAGCCATTAAATCATCTGCATCGACAACAGTTCCCTCTCTCGACTTCATTTTTCCAGAAGGCAAATCAACCATTCCGTAAGAAAGATGAAAACAATTATTTGCCCAAGTATACCCTAATTTTTTCAAAACAAGAAACAACACTTTAAAATGATAATCTTGTTCATTTCCAACAGTATAAACCACACCCTGCATGTCCGGGTAATCCTTTTTTCGATCTACTGCTGTACCAATATCTTGCGTCATGTAAACAGCTGTCCCATCAGATCGAAGCACTAATTTCTCGTCCAATCCTTCTGAAGTTAGGTCAATCCAAACAGAGCCGTCATCTTTTTTATAGAAAACTCCCTTATTCAAACCATCAGCTACAATGTCTTTCCCTAATAAATACGTTTCAGACTCATAATACAATCTATCAAAATTCACTCCCATCGCCTCGTAGGTCGCCTTAAATCCTTCATAGACCCAACCATTCATTGTTGTCCATAACAAATAAGTCTGCGGATCTCTTGCTTCCCATTTCACAAGCATCTCTTTGACATCTCTCATTAAAGAAGTCTCATTTTTTGCCAGTTCTTTTAACTTAGAATTTATGCCTTCAAGTGACTTTTCATCCAAACTATTGGTTCGAGCTACAACAAGATTATTAATTTGTTCCTTGAGAGTTTCAGAAACCCCACTAAAATCGTTTGATTCCCAACGTTCTAGAACAGTTTTTACTTCTAAATTCAACTGTTGATCGAAAACTACATAGTATTTCCCTACTAATTTATCCCCTTTTAAACCAGTATTTTGAGGCGTCTCACGTTCTCCTTCAGAATTCAAAGGTGAAAAACGCTCCCAAGCAAGCATACTTTTACAAATATGAACACCTCTATCGTTAATAATTTGTGTTTTTATCACATTATGTCCGTTCGCCTTTAGAATTTCAGCAACAGAATAACCTAAAAAATTATTTCTTAAATGTCCTAAATGTAGTGGCTTATTTGTGTTTGGAGAAGAATACTCGACTAAAACTGTACCTTTAGAAGCTTGTTCTGAAAAACCATAATTTGAAGACGTTCGAATCAATCGAAGTTGATCAACCCAATATTGGTCAGTCAATAAAATATTTAAAAATCCCTGAACAACATTATAACGCGCTATTTCTTGAATTTTTCCAACAAGAAAATCACCAATTTTAGATGCCACCTCATTCGGGGAAGACTTCATAATTTTCACAAAAGGAAAAACTACTAACGTCAAGTCTCCTTCAAATTCTTTACGAGTTTGTTGAAATTGAACTAAATTCTCTTCAATTTCAATCCCAAATAATTCAAGAGAGTGCTGAAGCAGTAATTGCTTAATTTTATTTTCCATTATATACTTTCAATTTTCTTAACTAAATCTTCCACTATTTCGAAAGTAATTTCAGCCATTTTATTTTTTTTATCATCCAAACAAGGATTAACTTCTACCACTTCTAAACAACATACTTTATTAGAAGCAATTATTCCTTTCATAATGGTTAACACCTCTTGCGGAAATAATCCGTTTTTAACTGGTGTACCGGTACCGTAAGAAGTAATGTCAGGATCCATTGAATCCACATCGAAAGAAATGTAAATTAAATCACAAGCATTTAAGTGACTTAACACTTCTTGAATAATAGTTCCCTCTCCTTTTGACCGAACTTCTTCCACTAAAACATTACGAATCTTTAGTTCTTCAATGATATTAATTTCTTGTTCTTCCAAATCTCTTACTCCAATAAAAATCAAATCTTCAGGATGGATTTTAGGTGCAATTCCATGTAACTCTTTCAATGCATCCCAAACATGTTTTTCTTCCTCTGAAATAGAATTTACCTTTGAATTCAGATTATCAGAATTTAGTGCCGTAGAAAGTGGCATACCGTGCATATTTCCAGATGGCGTTGTATATGGTGAATGTATGTCGCCATGTGCATCAATCCAAACTACCCCCAAGCGTTTATCAGGAAATTGTTTTTTTATGCCGGCAATTGTTCCTCCCGCTGAGCCATGATCACCTGCTAACACGAAAGGGAATTGATTAGCAGAAAAAACTTCGCCTAACGCAGTGCTAATTCTTTGATAAACATCTAACAATGCTTCCGCATTTTTAGCAAATTGAAAATTTGATGAAGCATCTAAAACATTGTTATTATCCTCTAAATAAACTAAGTTATAGTTGCCGAAAAAATTGTTTTTTAAAGTTCTTGCTGCAGTAATCACAGCGCCAGGACCCAAGGATGCACCTCTCGTTCCAGCTGTAATTTCAGAAGAATTTATTAGAAAAGTTATATCTTTACGCATAGTTTAAATTCTATTGTAAACAAAAGTAATATATCTAAATGAATTCAACCCATCGTTTTATCAGCTATCTTGTATTTTCTTTTTTATTCAGCACTTCTCTAATCGGTCAATCATTCCAATCATTTGAAGGTAAAATGGTATACAGTGTTGAGGTTATTCACCCCGAAACAAAAAAACCGAAATTTATCTCTCTAATGACAATTTACGCCAATGACACATTGGTTAGAACTGAGTCTGAATCTACTAATTTCGGTATTCAAATTGTAATTAAACATTTAACTCACAGAAAACAATATCTTTTAATTGAAGCAAATTCAAAAAAATATGCCATTCAGCAACCGGCCCCGAAAGACACTAATTCTACAAAATACATTCTACGGAATAAATGTGGCGGAAAAAAAATAGGTGGTATCAAAAGTAAAAAAATTGAAATTTCATCCAAAATGTATCCTGAAGCTCAAATTTGTTATTATTCAAAAAAATATTCTCCCCATTTCTTAGAATTATTCCCCGGAATTAAAGGATTACCTACTGAGTATTTTTTAATGACAGAAGATGGTTTAATTAAATATACACTTCGAGAAATTACACCTACCAAACTATCTCCAACACTGTTCACATTCACAAAAGATTACACCAAAATTAGCTTAAACGATTTTATCGATCTTTTATCCAAATAAACATCCATCCTTCGAATGAAAAAAATACTCATTATTCAAACTGCATTTTTAGGAGATGTTATTTTAGCTACACCAATTATTGAGGAATATCATAGAATCTATCCTTCCGCTACAATAGATGTTCTGGTAAGAAAAGGAAATGAAGGTATCTTGCACGATCATCCATTGGTACGTTCAATATTTACTTTTGATAAAAAACAAAAAAAAACTCAAGAAATAATTCGATTGATCCAACTCTTCAGAAATACTAAGTACGATGAAATCATTAACTTACACAGGTATTTTTCTTCTGGTTTGATAACTGTCTTTGCTGGAGGAAAGAAAACAATTGGATTTGATAAAAATCCACTTTCATTTTTGTTTTCAAAAAAAATAAAACATTCAATGAATGAGAATTTGCATGAAGTAGAACGAAATTTACAATGTATCGCACATCATGGCGCTAGCAAAAAAGTAGCACCAAAACTCTATCCTTCTAAGATAGATTTCGACAAGACAAAAGACTTAAAAACTAAACCCTATTACTGTATCGCTCCTGCCTCTGTATGGTTTACCAAGCAACTACCTGAGCAAAAATGGATAGAATTAACTTCTTTAATCCCTTCGAACGAACAAATCTATTTATTAGGAGGTCCTTCTGATGTTGATTTATGTGAAAGAATCAAACATAAATCCACGAATTCCAACGTGTTCAACCTTGCTGGGAGTTTGACTTACCTAGAATCTGCTGCATTGATGCAAAACGCACAACGTAATTTTGTAAATGATTCAGGACCGCTTCACATAGCCTCTGCCATGAATGCAAAAGTTACTGCTTTTTTCTGTTCTACAACAACAAGCTTTGGATTCGGACCTCTATCGACGGATGCCAAAGTAGTAGAATCGAACGAAGAATTAAGCTGTAAACCTTGTGGAATTCATGGACATAGAATTTGTCCAAAAGGGCATTATAAATGCGGAAATACAATTGAATTCAAACAAATAGGATTAGCAAACCAAGACTTTCAATAAGAATTGATTATTCCATCAAAAAGAATCACTTACAACTACTGGATTAAATCCTGAATAACTTTCAAACAAAATTACTTTTTAAAAACTTAAAATTAGGTTGTATCTTTGAAAAATTATATAAAAATTATCATTACATTACATCAAAAATATTTAAATAATAAGGTTTATGAGTATCGCGACTACCAATAACATTCGAGTATCCGTAAATGTTACATTCAATGAAAAATATTCAAACATTCGTAATGAAGACTACCTTTTTATTTATGAGATTCAAATTGAAAATCAAAATGAATTTCAAGTTCAACTTTTAACACGAGAATGGTTTATTTTCGATTCATTAGAACAACCTAAAATAGTTAAAGGCGAAGGAGTTGTTGGAGAACAACCAATCATTGAACCGGGCGAAACTTACTGCTACTCTAGTAATTGCCTATTGAATAGTACTATCGGATTTATGCAAGGAGTCTACACTTTTAAAAAGTGCTTGAATGATGAGCTTATTACAGTTCTTATCCCTAAATTCAGCCTAATTTCTCCTCATATATTAAATTAAAACTTTGTTTTAATTCTTCAATTTTTGAAACAATTCATTTGTTCTATTTTGCATCTTCCAACATTGGAATTTAACAAAGATTGCCTAAATATTTAACTACAAATCAACTGCTACTTCGTAACATTGATTAATTTTGCAAAAAACAAAAAATATGTCACTATCAATTTCAACAGTACCTGTTGCTGTAAACGAGCCAGTTAAATCTTACGCTCCTAATTCTCCTGAAAGAATTGAACTTTTGAACACTTACAAACACATGTACCAACAATCGCCAATCGATGTACCTATGTACATTGGCGGTGAAAAAATTTATACATCTACCAAAAGAGCCTTAACTCCACCACACGAACATACTAAAGTAATTGGTCATTATAATATTGGAGATGCATCCCATGTACAACAAGCAATTGATGCAGCATTGGCTGCAAAAGACGCATGGGCTAACTTACCTTGGGAACAACGTGCCTCTATCTTTTTAAGAGCAGCTGATTTATTAGCAGGACCATTTAGAGCTAAAATGAATGCTGCTACTATGTTAGCTCAATCTAAAAACGTTTTTCAAGCTGAAATTGATGCCGCTTGTGAATTGATTGACTTCTTTAGATTCAATGTTCAATACATGACTCAAATTTACTCTGAGCAACCTGAATCATTACCAGGAATGTGGAATAGACTTGAATACAGACCTTTAGAAGGATTTGTTTTTGCATTAACACCTTTTAATTTTACTTCTATCGCTGCAAATTTATCTGCTGCTCCAGCATTAATGGGGAATGTAGTAGTTTGGAAACCTGCAGAAACTCAAATTTATTCTGCACAAGTAATTATGGAATTATTTGAAGCAGCTGGATTACCTAAAGGAGTTATCAATATGGTTACTGTTAGTGGTGAAACTGTTGGCGATATTATTTTTTCACACAAAGAATTTGCTGGAATTCACTTCACTGGTTCTACAGGGGTTTTCAGAAACCTTTGGAAATCAATCGCAGGGAATTTAGAAAAATATAGAAGTTACCCAAGAATTGTAGGTGAAACTGGAGGTAAAGACTTTGTGATGGTTCATGAAAGCGCTGATGCAGCTGAAGTGGCTACTGCATTAACACGTGGTGCTTTTGAGTTTCAAGGACAAAAATGTTCAGCGGCTTCAAGAGCTTATATCCCACAAAGTTTGTGGAGTGACGTAAAATCGCAATTGATTACCGATGTAAAATCGATGAAAATGGGGTCGCCAGAAGATTTTAGCAACTTTATTACTGCGGTAATTCACGAAGGTTCATTTGATAAATTAGCGAGTTTTATTGATCAAGCTAAAAAAGATGCCGATGCTGAAATTATTGTGGGTGGTAATTATGATAAATCGGTTGGATATTTTAT
>CALPOI020000024.1 GCA_943325145.2 Candidatus Planktophila lacus
GTTACTGATTGGATTGCGAACAGCGGTTTAACTGATACAAACAATAACGGTACGCCTGATGAATGGGAAATCGATACAGATGGTGACGGATTAGCAGACATTTATGATGCAGATGCGAACGGAGATGGGGTAACTGATTGGATTGCAAACAGTGGTTTAACTGATACAAACAATAACGGTACGCCAGACGAATGGGAAATCGATACAGACGGTGATGGATTAGCAGACATTTATGATGCAGATGCGAACGGCGATGGTGTTACTGATTGGATTGCGAACAGTGGTTTAACCGACACAAACAATAACGGTACACCTGACGAATGGGAAATTGATACAGATGGTGACGGATTAGCAGATGTGTATGATGCCGATGCGAACGGAGATGGGGTAACTGATTGGATTGCTAATAGTGGTTTAACAGATACAAACAATAACGGTACACCTGATGAATGGGAAAAAGATACAGATGGTGATGGTATAGCAGATATTTATGATACTGATGCGAATGATGAAGATGATACAAAATGGATGACAAATAACGGGCTAACGGATACAAACAATAACGGAACACCTGATGAATGGGAAGTTCGTACAGAATCAGCTCAAAAAGTAGACAACCAGACTGTGAATAATAATGAATCTTCAATAGTTGAAAACATCAATAACAATAATACTTCGGTTTCAAGTTCAAATCAAAAAAATGAAGTGTTAAATTTCAACTGTTATCCTAACATCTTTAGTGATTTCATTAATGCTGAGTTCACGACTGAGGTAGAATCTAATGTTATGATTGAAATTTATGCTACCAATGGTGCATTATTATACAAACAAAATATTCAATCAGACAAAGGCTCGAATAAAATAAATATAAATACAGAAAATTTTGAAAAAGGGTATTACTTAATATCTATTTCCATTGAAAATGGGGAGACTCAAGTAAGAAAAGTTTTAAAATAACCTATTCTTCAAACCGCTATAACAACAAAGGGTGTCTCGAAAACGGACACCCTTTGTTCATTAAATAGATTTTAGTTCGCCTATGAAATATGTGATTCGTAATCAGCTGCTGATAACAAATGATCTAATTCACCAGCATCAGAAAGTTCAATTTTAATCATCCAACCTTCACCATAAGGATCAGAATTCACCAATTCAGGATTTGCTTCTAAATTTTTATTGAATTCAACGATTGTTCCAGAAAGTGGCATATATAAATCAGAAACTGTTTTAACTGCTTCTACAGTACCAAAAATTTCTTCTTTCCCTAATTCTTCACCTTCTGTCTCTACTTCAACATACACGATATCTCCCAATTCACCTTGTGCGAAAGCGGTAATACCTACCGTAGCAGTTGAACCATCAACGCGCACCCACTCATGATCTTTGGTGTATTTTAATTCTGCTGGAATACTCATCTTACTAATATTTTTAATTTTTAGCAAATGTATAATTTTTTAGTTTGTGAGCGGTACATCAATGATTAAAATTTCATAGAGGCTAAATCATTCGATTATTAAAAAATCAAATTGTATTAGAAAAGGAAGAAATTTTTCAAAAAACAACGAATTAAAGAATAAAAAATCAACCTAAAAATACCTTGTTAATGGTATGTTAAAATTGGAAGGAATGTTGCAATTTTGCAAACATAAAATCATTGAATGATCACACTTGCTTTTGCTACACGTAAAAAGTTATACAAAGTGGAAGGATTAAAAACCTCTGCATTGACACCTAAACTAATTGAAATGGGATTGTATCCTGGTCAAGAAGTGATGTGTATGTTTGTAGCACCATTTGGCGATCCAATGGCTGTAAATGTCGGTGGTTATTTATTGTCCCTTCGAAAAGAAGAAGCGGATTTAGTTTTACTTCAGGAAGAATCAGTAAACAAAATAAAGGAAGAGAAGTAGGTAAAGATGAGGTTAAAAATCGCGCTTGTTGGAAACCCAAATACTGGAAAATCTTCCCTGTTCAATGCATTGACTGGATTAAAACAACACGTTGGAAATTTCCCAGGGGTAACCGTTGATAAAAAATCAGGGGTCTTAAAACTAGCATCTAAGGAAGTTGAATTGATTGATCTTCCTGGTACTTACAGTATCTATCCGCGTTCGAAAGATGAAGAGGTGGTGTACGATATTTTAAACAATCCTCAACACCCCGATTATCCTGACAAAATATGTGTTATAGTAGACACATCTAATTTAGAACGAAATTTATTGCTTTTCACTCAAGTATATGACTTAGGACTTCCCACTATTTTAGTGTTAAACATGTCCGATGTTGCTCATCGAAAAGGCATACGATTCAATGAAGAAGCCTTTCTTAAAGAATACCCAGAAGTTACCATCATAGCAACAAATGCGCGCATTGGAATGGGATTAGACCGGCTTAAAACCGCCATTTTTAACCCATCCATTCCTCCAAAAAGAAGTCATAAAGAATTACTGCCTAAAGAGGAAACGAAACAACAGGTAACAGACACTGAAAAAAGGTATTCAACAATTAAAGAAGTTTTACAAAAAGTTGTAGTTCAAGAAAAAAACAATAAAGTAACACCCCGTACATCATGGATTGATCGATTGGTGGTTCACCCATTTTTTGGATACGGGATATTTTTAGTGGTACTCTTTGTACTCTTTCAATTAATCTTTTCCCTAGCCTCCTACCCTATGGACTGGATTGATGGATTTTTTGGATCTATTGCGACCTATTTTACAGAGCTTTTACCCAAGGGATTACTAACAGATTTATTCGTTCAAGGTATTCTTCCAGGAATAGGAGGTGTAGTCATCTTTTTGCCACAAATTTGCCTTTTGTTCTTCTTTATATCACTTTTAGAAGAAACTGGTTACATGGCGCGAGTGGTGTTTATCATGGACCGATTGATGCGCCCTTTTGGGTTGAATGGTAAAAGTGTTGTCCCATTGATTTCAAGTGCAGCTTGTGCAATACCTGGAATCATGTCCAGTAGAACAATTACTAACTGGAAGGAACGACTAATTACAATCATGGTAGCCCCATTGATTAGCTGTAGTGCACGTATTCCTGTATTTACACTGTTAATCGCATTAGTAATCCCCTCAAAGAAAGTACTTAGTATCTTCAATTTACAAGGAATTACATTTTTCGGTTTGTACGCATTGGGATTGGTGAGTGCCTTAATTTTTTCATTGCTGTTAAAACGGATTATTTCTACCAATGAACCAAGTGTGCTACTTTTGGAACTACCCGTCTACAAATTACCTCGATGGAAAAATGTAGGTATCAATGTAGTAGAAAAAGCAAGAGTATTTTTAGTAGGAGCAGGAAAAATAATCATTGCAATTTCAATCGTGTTATGGGCATTAGGTACCTTTGGACCTGAAAATCGTAGAAAAGATGCTTTTTCTAAAATAACACCTCCACAAAATAACGCGCTGGCTAAATCAAACTACGAAAAAGAAGTGCGTGCTGTCAATTATGAGAATTCATACATAGGGATTCTTGGAAAGTCGATCGAACCAATCATAACGCCTTTAGGTTACGATTGGAAAATTGGAATTTCATTGTTGACTTCTTTTGCTGCACGTGAAGTATTTGTTGGATCAATGGCGACGATTTATAGTGTAGAAGACGATGGAAGTACGCAACAAACATTGATGCAAAAATTAAAGTCTGAAAAACGGAAAGATGGTCATCCTGTTTATTCATTAGCTACTGGACTTTCATTGATGGTTTTTTATGTGTACGCGATGCAGTGTATGGCTACTTTTGCAGTTGTTAAACGAGAAACCAATTCATGGAAATGGCCATTCATACAGTTGTTTGCATTAGGTGGAATTGCCTACCTAACGAGTTGGGTTACTTATCTTCTATTCTCATAAATGATTCAAAAAATAATCGTTTTCGCACTAATTGTTGCTTCAGTCATTTATCTTTGGAAAAAGTTTTCCCGTCAATTTAAGAAATCGAATGGATGTGAAAAATGTGCTTGCACAGATTCCAAAGAAAGTTTAAATAAGAAGATCTAAATGACGCCATTACAAAAAGGAGATTTAGTAGCTATTGTTGCCCCAGCAAAATCCATTGAAAAGAAATTCATTACATATGCTGTAGAATTGTTTGAAAAACAAGGCTATAAAATTTGGCTAGGTCTGCATGTTCTAGATCAATTCAATTATTTTTCTGGAACAGATGATGAAAGATGCAGTGATTTTCAAGAAGCATTGGATCATCCTGATGTAAAAGCGATTGTGTGTGCTCGTGGAGGATATGGTGCAATTCGAATCATCGATAGACTTCAATGGGCAAGTTTTATCCGTTCACCAAAATGGATCATTGGTTTTTCAGACATAACGGTATTTCACCAACGTGTTTTTAGATATGAGTTGGAAAGTATTCATGCTTCCATGCCTTTAAATTTTGAGCAAAATTCTACAGAAGCTTTATCGACATTGTTTGAGGTCTTAGCCGGAGATTTTCAACCTTTTTCACTCCCTTACAATCCATGCAATAAAACAGGAAAGTCCCAAGGAAAATTAGTCGGTGGTAATTTATCTATTTTGTACAGTTTATTAGGTACGGATGAAAAAATAGATTTTAATAATACCATCCTATTTATTGAAGAAATTGGAGAACAATTGTACCATCTTGACAGAATGTTGTTCGCTTTTTCAAAGGCAGGTGTTTTTGATAAAATCAAAGGTTTAATCGTAGGCGGAATGACAGGAATGAAAGATACAGAAATTTCTATTGGAATGAATTATCAAGAAATCATCTTATCACATCTTACCTACCATAACCTACCCGTTTGCTTTGATTTTCCTGTGGGTCATATCGATGACAATCGTGCATTAGTTATTGGGAAAACTGTAGAGTTAATTGTGACTAACACAAATACAACTTTAAATTATGTCTGACAATCAACACTTAAAACCAAAAAAATGGAAATTACTATTGGTCTCTTGGCTATTTGTATATCCAGTAATTAATCTGCTTTTCGCTGTATTGATGCCATTCATCAAAGATTTCCCTCAACTTTTAAAAACACTTATTTTAACTGTTATACTGGTCCCGTTAATGGGAATATGTATACCTCTTTTGCATCAAAAATTTGCAGGTTGGATTCGGAAGTAAATCAATAAATTAGCATTAATATTTCTCATTCATGAATATTTTTTAATCCACCTAAATAAATTAAATTTGTTAAATGAAGATTGAAAAAATTAAATTAGACCAAATTCAAGCTCTGTTTTAACAGAAGACTTTAGGGAAGATTCAGATGTCGATTTTGTGGTAGATATTGATGAAAAAGATCCATTTAAGTATACAGATATTTACTTTAATTTAAAATCAAAACTCGAAGAAATACTCAAACATCAAGTTGACCTATTGGAAGAGCGAGCAATAAAAAATATTTTTTTTAGAAAAGAATTAGAGCTAACAAAGGTGAAGATTTATGGATATTAAAATTCAAGCTTACCTTTCAGATATTAAACAAGTATTGAGAGTGAAAAATCAAATTGACACTTATCTCTAGTTTTACAAAAGCATTAGTAATGCATTTGAGATAACACAAATTATTTCATATAGTTTTAATAGGATATAAATCGAATTCATTATTTTTGTTTCAAAAAAAGACAAATCATGGCAATATTATCAATACCAGAAAAAGGTTTTCAAACAAATAATCCGAAAGAAATTAGAACATTTTTTGAAGAAAGAGGAATTTTTTTTGACCAATGGTCGTGTAATGTTGTGTTTGATGACACTGCAACTCAAGAAGAAATTTTAACTGCCTACGAAAAAGATTTAAAACCATTCATGGAAAATGGTGGGTACCAAACAGCAGATGTTATTTCGATCAATAAATTGACTGAAAATTATGACGCAATTCGCGCGAAATTTTTAGCTGAACACACACATTCAGAAGATGAAATCCGTTTTTTTGTGGATGGTAAAGGGTTGTTTTGGTTTAATTTAGAAACAGAATCTGTATTCAATTTATTGTGTGAACGCGGTGATTTAATTTCTGTGCCTGCAGGAACCAAACATTGGTTTGATGCGGGGCCTACCAATCCATTTGTAAAAGCAATCAGAATCTTTATCGACATGTCTGGCTGGGTTCCAAACTATACCGAATCAAAGATTGAAACTAATTTTGCATCGATTACCGTTACAAACGATTAAGACTTTGCAATTCGAAAGTAATCCTTAGTGTTACTTTAACAAAATCTTTATCCCTCATCAGAGGGATTTTTTTATTTTTGAACCTAACTATTGAAAATTGTCCATGACCCAACCTAAATTTATACTAACTGACATTGAAGGGACAACTACTTCTGTATCTTTTGTCTACGAAGTACTTTTTCCTTATTTCAGAGAAAACATTCATAAAACGATTGAATTACAACATCTTAAATCAATTCAAGAAGTTTTTAGACAAACCATAGAATTGGTACAAATAAATGAAGGCCGAACAATCAACACTCCTGACGAAATTATTGCCGTGCTAACACAATGGAGTAAAGAGGATAAAAAAATTACACCTTTAAAAACCTTACAAGGCATTTTATGGGAAGAAGCATATACTTCAGGTACTATTAAAGGACATGTTTACGAAGATGTTGCACCTGCATTGAAAAAATGGAAAGAAAAAGGAATTCAAATGGGTGTATTTTCTTCAGGTTCAATTGCTGCACAAAAACTAATTTTTGGGCACAGTGTTTCAGGTGATCTAACTTCTTGTTTTTCAGACTATTTTGACACAACTACAGGTGGAAAAAGAGAGAAGGAGACCTACCAACTTATTACTGAAAAATTACAAATTCAATCATCAGAAATTTTATTTTTATCTGATATCGTAGAGGAGCTTCAAGCTGCTGCTGCTGCTGGTTTACAAACCATTCAACTAGTGAGAGAAGGAACCACAGCTAATTGGCCATCAACCGCTACAACTTTTGAAACAATCTTAAAATAATTCTCCCAACTTAGAACAACGATTATGACAAAATTTAGAACAATTTGGACAACCGAAGATAACTATGTTGAAGTAATAGATCAACGGAAATTACCTCATGAATTTGTTACAGAAAAATTAATCACCTACAAAGATGCAGAAGTAGCTATTCAAGAAATGACTGTGCGCGGAGCACCATTGATAGGAGCAACAGCTGCTTATGGGATATATTTAGCGGTAAGGGAAATGGTTGAAAAAGAATTGGACGGTTCATTTTTAGACCAAGCATTTTCAGACTTAAGAGCTTCACGACCGACAGCTGTGAATCTTTTTTGGGCATTGGATAAAATGCGCATTGCGTTGGATGATGCCGAAGATTTTTTAGCAACAGCATGGGAAGCTGCTGCAGCGATTGTTGAGGAAGATGTAGAAACATGTCGATTAATAGGTGTGCATGGTTTGCCTTTGATTGAAGCTATTGCAGAGCGCAAAAAAGGAGAAGTTGTCAATATTTTAACCCATTGCAACGCTGGAATGTTGGGATGTGTAGAATGGGGAACAATTACTTCACCAATCTACCAAGCAATTCAAAAAGGAATAAAAGTACATGTGTGGGTGGACGAAACACGTCCAAGAAATCAAGGCTCTAATTTAACAGCTTATGAATTAACCCGTCACGATGTTCCTCACACACTCATTGTAGACAATGCTGGCGGACATTTGATGCAACATGGGATGGTAGACATGGTTATCGTGGGTACAGACCGAACAACGCGTCAAGGTGATGTAGCAAATAAAATTGGAACCTATTTAAAAGCACTTGCTGCATACGACAATAAAATTCCTTTTTACGTGGCGCTTCCTTCAACTACTTTGGATATGACCATCAATAACGGTTTAACTGAAATTCCTATAGAGGAACGAAATCAAGACGAGGTGCGTTACATGATTGGGAAAGGTGCAAATGGTACGATTGAATCTGTATTAATTTGTCCTGAAACTACTCCTGCAAGCAATTATGGTTTTGATGTAACTCCAGCGCGATTGGTGACTAAAATCATCACTGAAAGAGGTGTTTGTGATGCCTCTGAGGAAGGTTTATTGAGTTTGTTCCCAGAATTTAAATAATCAAATTTATTTTTTTCTGAAAATAATTAGTCATTTGTCAAGTAATTAATTGCAAAACTATTTGACAAATGCCTATTATTTCTCCAAATATATAATATGACCGTGGCAAAAGTTATAAATCGTGGCAAATTAAAAATTTAACACTTGTTCCGATAAATATCGGAATTGCTTTTGTAAATGAGGACGATAAATTTTTGATTAAACGATGAATTAGGGGTTTTGCAATGGTCTTATAACGTGATAAATTCTACTTTGTCATTCCATCTCCCATTAATTAAGTAAATTCGTAGAAAAAACAATCATGATAATCAAAACTGCGACATTCAAAGTTAGTAATACAGACCATAAACTTTGCCCTATCGACAACAAACCTGAATTCGCATTTATCGGAAGATCAAACGTTGGGAAATCTTCGTTGATCAATATGTTGACCAATCAAAAAAATTTAGCAAAAACCTCAGGAACACCGGGTAAAACACAACTAATCAACCATTTTGAGATTAATAACGAATGGTATTTAGTCGATTTACCAGGGTATGGATTTGCAAAGGCATCCAAAAAAGCGCGCCACGGTTGGGAAGAATTTATCGCTGCATACTTAACACAACGAAAAACCTTACTTAACACTTTCGTTCTCCTAGATTCAAGACTACCTCCTCAAAATATTGACTTAGAATTTATGGGTTGGTGTGGTGAAAAACAACTTCCTTTTTCTATGGTTTTCACTAAGCTAGATAAACTTTCTTCTTCTGAATTGCAGAAAAATTTAGCGAATTACAAAAAGGAAATGCTGAAACAGTGGGAAGAATTACCACCCGTATTTACAACTTCTAGTGAATCAAAATTTGGAAGAGAGCCGCTATTGAATTATGTAGATGAAATCTTGAAAACCTGCTAATTGAGAACAGATTTTCAATAATTTTCCCGTCTAATCATTGAACTTTTTTGAATCTAAACGACCTACAACTGCATGTTGAATAGTGTCTTCCAATGAGTTAAACTGAAAATTTAAGGTTGAAATTAATTTACTACTATCGTAAACTACGTTCGACTGTGCACTTTTCGCAGAATCTTTTGTAATACTAACTTTCCCAGTAAACCAACCTATTATTGAAGAAACTCTCCAAGCAAAACCGCTTAAAATTTTCCCAGCAAATAAGTAAGGCGGTTTGATTTTCATCTCTTTTGCAATCAACTGAAACAAATTCAAAAAAGAAATATTTGTACCCGTACACAAGTAACGTTGTTGAAACGAAGTAGGAGTATTCATCAATGTTCGCATGGCTTTTACCACATCGCGAACATCCACAAACGCATTTGACCCTGCCGTATAGAATTTTAATCCTTTAGAAAGTGTTCTAAAGATAGTCATTGAACTTTCATTCCAACTTGCTGGCCCTATAATGACACTCGGGTTAATGATAACAGCATTTAATCCTTCCTCTACTCCACGCCAAACTTCATTTTCAGCAACATATTTCGAAATCGCATACCCTGAATGTGGATCAGTAACTATCCACTTATTCGTTTCGATAACATAATAGGAACCTGATGAATCGGAAGTTTTTCCAACAGCTGCAGTCGATGAAACATAACAAAAACGTTCAACAGAAAGCGCTAAGGCAGAATTAACAACATTCGCAGTACCTTCCCGATTGATCTTCAAAATGGATTGAAAATCTTTTGATAAAAACGAAACCTTCGCAGCGCAGTGGTACACTTCGTTACATCCAGTCATCGCGAGTTCAAGTGTTACCACATCCAAAACGTCGCATAAAACCCATTCAATTTCATTAAATAGATGAGAAGAGGAATAAAATTCGAACAGTCTTGAAACATGTTGAATCTTTGATGCATCACGATAAATAGCGCGCACTTTCTCGCCGCTTGTTAACAATGAAAAAATTAAATGGCTTCCCAATAAACCTGTTCCTCCTGTTACAAATACCATGGGATAAAAATACAAATTACAATGCTAATTCTACAGATGGATCCCAAAACAA
The DNA here is from genome assembly GCA_943325145.2 of Candidatus Planktophila lacus. Taxonomy (GTDB): domain Bacteria; phylum Bacteroidota; class Bacteroidia; order Flavobacteriales_D; family Crocinitomicaceae; genus CANHVK01. The sequence goes on from CALPOI020000024.1 coordinate 10,072, forward strand.
ATCTCGAAATCCAATAATAAGATTATCTTCAACTTGAATTCCTTCGAGTTCCAATAATTCCTGCATTCTATCGGGTGTTTCAAAATGCATTTTGCCAGTCAACATTCCGTTTCTATTCACTACTCGATGTGCTGGAATACCAGAAATTCCATGAGATGCATTCATGGCATAACCAACCAATCGACTTGATTTTTTAGCGCCCAAATAAGCAGCAATAGCACCATAAGAAGTTACTCGACCATAAGGGATCAATTGAACAACTTGAAAAACAGATTGAAAAAAATCAGACTGTTGCATTTATACAATTAAGAGATGATTTTTCTAAACGTTAACCACATGATTTTTAAATCATGTAAAACCGTTGGGTTTGCTAAATATTTTTGATTTAAGACTAATTTTGAAGGCATAATATCCTGTATATAAGTCTCCTCAGGATTATTTGATTCACCTAGTAAACGACTCTCATCAAAATATTCAATCGAAGCGTAATCCGTAATTCCTGGTTTTACACTTAAAATAGCACGTTGTTCATCAGTATATAGATCGACATATTTTTTTACCTCTGGGCGTGGACCGATGATACTCATATCCCCTTTGAGCACATTTATAAATTGTGGAAATTCATCTAATTTATATTTTCTTATAGAATGTCCCATATTCGTAACTCTTGGATCCCTTTCTCCAACTGTCAATTGGCCTAATTGATCAGCATTTGGACGCATAGAACGAAACTTCAATAATCCAAAAGGAGTTCCATTCAGGCCTATACGCTCTTGAATATAAAATATGCCTCCTCTTGATTCAAGAATAATTAAAAGTGAAATAATTACTCCAAATGGAAGAAAAATCAAAAGAACAATAAGTGAAATTAGTATATCAAGAGATCTTTTCATTTATCCTAAAACCTGTTTTACAGCATTTTTTACAGCATCTATTACTGTATTTACCATTTCATCATTCAAATCAAAATAGACTGGAAGTGAAATTTCGTTCTGGTACTTATTCCATGTTTCTGGATAATCCTGTATTTGATAACCACGCTTTTTATACGCAGTTAATGTCGGCAATGGTAAAAAATGAACATTGACAGATACATCTTGATCAAAAATTGCTTGCATGATCGCATCACGTTGTTGTTCAGTGACATTTGCAATTCTTAATTGATATAAATGGTAAGAAGAAATTTTATGTTCTGTGGTGTGTAGTGGTAAAATTGCCCAATCAAACTCAGAAAATGCAGTATCGTATGCGTTGAAAATTTGCTTTCTACGATCTAAATTTTCCTGATATCTTCTAAGCTCTACTAACCCAATAGCTGCCTGAATATCTGTCATATTACACTTGAAACCAGGCTCCTCTACATCATACCTCCAATTTCCTTTTTGTGTTTTAGCTAATGCATCTTTATTTTGTCCATGAAGAATTTTTGTGCAAAATTCTTTATAAATTTCTTCAGAATTAAAATCTTGAGGTAAATTAAAACAGATTGCACCACCTTCAGCAGTAGTTAGATTTTTTACTGCATGAAATGAAAATGTTGTAATGTCTGCCAATGCTCCTGAACGAACATTATTAATTGAAGCTCCAAAACTATGTGCTGCGTCTGAGATCAATAAAACACGACCTAATTTTTGTTGTAATTCATTCTTAGATGTGAATTTCGATACAAACTCTTCCTTTTTTAACAAATCAAAAATTGCTTGATAATCACATGGAAAACCTGCCAAATCAACTGCAATAATAGCTTTAGTATTAGGGGTGATTGCATTTTTAATCGCCTCAACTGAAACATTAAAATCTTCGGAATTAATATCAACCATAACAGGTGTGGCACCAGAGTGAACAATTACGTTCGCACTTGCACAATAAGTATAAGCAGGTAAAATCACCTCATCTCCTGGACCTATCCCCCACCAATGCAATAATACCTGCATACCCATTGTCCAAGAATTTACAGCTACTGTCGCTGAACATCCGCAATAATCTGAAATTTCTTTTTCAAAAGTTTTAGTTCTTGGACCAGTTGTTATCCAACCGCTTTTTAATGCTGCTGTAACTTCATTGATAACGATATCGTCGATACGGGGTGGTGAAAAGGGAATCATAGAGATAAAAATTAGTTTCCAAAATTAATGATAAATAAATTTAATTAATTAATTGTTTAATTTTTCAAACAAGTTTTGAGCGATATTATTCCTATTAAAATATTTATCTACATAACTTCGACCCTTGTTCCCCATTTGAGTAATCAACTCTCTATTTTCATCAAATTTCATTACGCAAGCCGCTAATTCAATTGCATTCTCTGGTTCAAAATAAAATCCTGCTTCAGCCTTGGTTATAAAATGTCCGCGTGCTTCGCCATCAACACCTAAAATTAAGGGAACTTTCATTGATAATGATTCAAAAATTTTAGATGGTATAGCGCCTTGAAATAATTCTATTTTTCTTAACGGCACAACTGCTATATCTACAGCCATTAATACATTAGGCATTTCTTTTTTATCAACAGGAGGAAGAAAATAAACATTCGTTAGATGCAATTCTTCTTTCAACTTCAGCAAACGTTCTTTCTCTGGACCAGAGCCTTGTAAAATAAATTTTACTGATTTTTTATCTTTTAAAATCTCTGCGGCATTTAATATTACATCTAGTCCTTGCGCATAACCTATAATACCGCCATAAAAAATCAACAAATCAGTAGAATCAAAACCCATTTTTTGTCTAAAAGAAGAATCAGGCAAATTATCTGGATTATAATAATTCAAATCTACTCCATTCGGTAACCAATATACGTCTTTAGATGGAAACCGTGTTTTTATACTCTCAACAATACCATTTGTTTGCCCTGTAATCAAAAATGATTTTGCATAACATTTTGCTTCTAATTGATACGCAAATTTTAACATCATTTTATTAGCAACTAGATCAAGTTTTTCAGCACTTTCAGGCCATAAATCCGACACATTAAAAATTAATTTAGCATTTAACTTTTTTGACAAAACCATAGCAGAATACCCCAAAAATAAAGGGGGGGATTCCACCATCAAATAATCAAAAGATGGTAATTTTCTTCCACGTAAATACGATGTAAATACAAAACTAAAATAGTTTAAAAGCCTCTTCACTATAGATTTTGATTTTGACACAAAGATGGATGCTCTGTGAACAATTATACCATCAATAATTTCTTCTTTAATCTTACCACCTTTGTATGCTTCCATTATCTCCATTTTAGGATAATTAGGCATAGCAGTAAGAACCTCTATATGAATCCCCATCTCTTTTAAACGAATTGCTAATTCATGTAATCTATTTTGAGGCGCACCTATTTCTGGTGGATAATATTGAGTTAGAATTAATAAACGCATTTTAAATTTTTAACTTTTTAGTCGATGGAATAAATGATAGAAGAAATACAATCCAAAAGCAATAAAAAACAATACCACTTTGTCTTTGTAACATACTTTCAAATAGAGAATTAAAAAAAAAATTTGAAACTAATATTAATAAGATCCAATTCTTTTGTCTCCATGCCAAATAAGATATATGAATGATTAATCCTAATAGTAAAAACAGACCAAAAACACCAATTTCAAGGGTTGTCTGTAAAAATTGATTATGCGGATTGTAATTATATTTAGCTAAATCAGGTTGATTTAATAATGTCAAACGTTTTCTTAGATAAATATCAACATTACCTGTACCTACACCAAATGGATGATCTAAGATTTCACTAGTTGTCGCTGTCCACATCACCAATCGAACTTCAGAACCAGACATATCTTTTTCTCGTGTTTCTACAAATTCAGTAGGTGAATCAATAAATGAATTTACATATTTAAAAGCTCCATTGAATTCGCCTTCAAATTGAGGAACAGAAAGGAATAAAATCGTGACTAAAAAAGGAATCAATAATGTTGAAAAAATAAAATATTTAACACCCCACTTTCTTTTTATAAGATATAAAAGTGTAATTACAA
>CALPOI020000025.1 GCA_943325145.2 Candidatus Planktophila lacus
TCTTGTTTTTTTATTTCAGCAAGTGTACTTTCAAACTCAGAATCCCAAACCGTTGGATCAAATTTTAATAAACTTTTTATTGTCATTACAGCGGTAATCGTTGTCTTGAAAATTTTAGTTTTACCTTCATTTTCTATCAATAATTCGTAATTATTCCCTGTGAGTTTTTTGAGTGAGCCATTTTCTTTTTTTGTCCAGGAAGGTAGTATTAATTTTGATTTACTCTCCCACACAATCATTTCAGCGGCTAAATTATTATTGTTTAGGACTGCATAAGAATAACAAGAAAGTTTTAATTCTCGAATAGTATAATCTAATAGTTTTTTAGGTAAAGATTTCTTTTTTGAATAGTATTCTGAAATCGCTTTATAATCGTCATTTAAATAAACGTCCAAAAGGGCTAAAGCATTGAAAACAAAGTAGTTTTTTCTTTTAAGAACTGAAGAATTTTTTAATTCATTGATCTTTTTGAAAAGGTTTAGTTTAGATAAATTGCTGTGTTTTTTCTCCTCCCCAATTTTTAGCCATTTCTTCTGTATGGTATCTAAATAATAGTTTGAAAACCCATTTTCGTTTCTGTAACTTGAAAGTTCAATTTTTATAGGATTTTCAGTGCTAATTTGCACACTTTTTCCTGAATCAGTTGATGCGTTTAATTCAAACATTCCAGCTGATTGAAATGGCGCAGAATCAGTAGTATTATCTGAATACATCATAGGTATTCCTGAAGTCATAATTTCAGAGGGAGACATGAATTCTTTGAAGTGTAATTCTACTTTTTCTTTAATCGGATTTCCATCTGTATCGATTAAGCTTTGGGCCTCTACAATTATTTGAGATCCATTTTTGGTAGTAATCACTGCCTTTTTTGATGGATCGATGGAGAATGTTTCAATCGCTACGTCCACATCTTTAAAGGGTGAATGAACAAAAGGTTTTTCTTTTTTGACTTTACTAATAACCTTTTTTTCTTGTGAATTGCTACATGCGAATAGTAGTGTTGTACATAAAGCGAATGTAAACGTCTTTCCTATAGTTGAAAATAGTGGTCTCATGGTGCTTAGGTTTAATGGTTAAGTAGCATAGATTCATAGACGGTTTTGTTTAGTTATGAGTTAAATAATAATTCGAAATGGCACAATAGGAATACTGGGGACCTTTGTATCTTATTCCATATGGGAAATGAGATTGAGTTGATTTTTGAATAATTTCAGTTATTTTTTTTCTGTATCCGCAGTTGTATGCAGTAGCGAAAAAAGTAAGTTTTTCAGTGGTGTTGTTAAAATTAATTGTTGAAAATTTATTCTCGCAAATGGCTATAAATGCATGTAAATAAGTTAGTTGCCAGTCAATCGTTTTTAGTCGCTGTAATCGGATTTTTCTTTGTTTAGCAATAGGTAGCTTTTTGTTAATCAGTAATTTTGAATAGCATTGTTTTAATCTTTTATTTGTTGAGATGTCTTGTTCCAGTTGTTCTTCAAAGGATGGCTTCATTTGAAAATATCCAATTGAAAAATCAACTTTCGAACTACCTGATTGAATGTACAATAACTCAAGTGTTTTGGTTTCGAAGAAATCACTAAAAATAGAATAGCGCAGTAATTCAGGAAAAACTATCGCAGTAGAGAATTTTACTGAATGATGGTAATAAGCAGCTTTTTTTTTGATCAAATCAGCATGATTTGCAAGTAATTTATTGGCGAATTTGTAATCATCTGAAAATAGTGTAGGATAATCAATTGTAGAAGTTGAAAACAAAACTGTCGTACACATAAGGAAGGATACTATGAGGACGAGCTTTTTCATTTTTAACTATTTTGGTTGTACAACTTATAACGGAATAAATATTTACTTATTTCATTTAGCTATTAATTTTTTCAATTGACAAAAATCAGTTTTTTAGCTAATCACTGTCATAGCGGTTCTACTGTGATCTTATGATCTTTGTAGTGTAATAAAAATTAAATGTTATGGAAACAATTTTAAGAAGTGAACAAAATGTATTCAAAGAGTCTGAATTTAATCGCTTTGGGTTGATTAGTATTATTCTATTGATAGTTGGTTGTGTTGGAGGTATTGCAGTAGGATTAGGAGCGATTAAATATGTGTTTACCTTGGTATTAGTCGTCGTTCCTACAATGATCACATTAAGTTTATTGTTGGCTGTTTCTCCGATGAAATGGATTTGGAGAGGTGCAATTGTTAGTGTCTCAATTGATGTGCTTTTAATACTTTATTTTTTGCTTTTAGGGAATTAATTATTTTACCTATAGTTTTTTTGAAACCTTCTTGAATTCATTTTTAAGAAGGTTTTTTCTTTTGTACTTTTGTTGAAATTGTATTTCATGAAAGTAATATTTTGCGGGTTTATTTTGATGGTTTTATTCATTTCTTGTAACTCAAAAAGCGATCAAGAAGTTGATTTAGATGAGGTAACGAAAGGTTCAAACAAAAGTATAAAATCATCCTTCCCAGATGGGGATACCTTAATTCCATTAAAACTTTCTGTTTTTTCAAAGTGTTTTATTTCAAAATTAAATTTGAATGAAAATTATACTGTAATTGATAGCGCAAAAAGTGAATTTCTTCAACGATTTCATCCGATTCAGTCGGAACATTGGAAGAATGAAGAAGAAAAAAAATGGACAAATTACTTTCATTGGAAGTTTAAAGATTCAATAGTTGCTTACACGGCTTTTTATAATTGGTTAGATCAATTTGATAACGGTCAGAGTATACAATTCGGGGAACAAAAAAAGATATCGAAGAACTCGTTGTTATTTCTTGTTCAATACAGAAGCGTTGTTAAAATTGAATCAAATTCGAACATAAATTTAGAAGAATTACTGAGTAAATTAACTGAATGTGGCTTTGGTAAAACTTGGGATATAGTTATGTTTCAGCCTAAAGCTAAAATGATGAATTGGTTAACTAAAGATGCAGAAGGTAAGTTAATACCTAAGAAATTAGAAAATAATTTAAATGAATAATATGGAAATAGTAAATAGAAGTTTTATCACCATCAAACCCACGCAATCTTTTTGGAATTGGGCTAATAAGTTCAGTGAAGACATGGAGTTTTCAGCAAATGATAGCACAGAAGGAACGGTCTACTTGGTAGAAGAAGATTTTTTTGATGTGGAACCAATATTGAAAAAGCAGTTTAAGAAAATTTTCAAAAATGAACTTTCCTCCATCATTGAAGAAGAAGAAAATTGGCCTGAAGAGCGAACTTTTGAATTGTTTTTAGAATGGTTTCACGTTGATTACGGTGCAATTGTTGTAGATTTGGAGAAAAGCGATTTGCAACGAGAAAAATTCTAATTTAAATTATGATCTTAAAAAATTTGACACTCGTCAACTTTAAAAATTACCAGCACATTGATTTAAGTTTTGATCCGGGTGTAAACTGCTTGGTCGGCAACAATGGAGTTGGTAAGACCAATGTGTTGGATGGGATTCATTATTTAAGTATGTGCAAATCGTATTTAAACTCAGTGGACAAACAGAACATTCGTTTTGGCGAAAAATTTTTTATTATTCAAGGGGAGTGGTTGGTAGAAGATGAATCCATTGAGATTTATTGCGGCGTAAAAGCAGGAGAAAAGAAGGTTGTTAAAAAAAATAAAGTCAACTATGAAAAGTTGGGAGATCACATTGGAGAATTTCCTTCAGTAGTAATTTCTCCTTACGATCGTGATTTAATTGTGGAGGGAAGCGAGGTGCGAAGGAAATGGATTGATGGAATTATTTCTCAGTTCAACCGTGAGTACTTGTACCTATTAGTCAAATACACTAAAATTTTAGAACAACGCAATGCCTTGTTGAAACAGTTTTTTGAACATGGTTTTTTTGAACGTGAAAGCATTGAAATTTGGGACGAACAATTGATTCAGGTAGGAGCAGAGATTTACAAACAACGTATCGATTTTTTAAAAGATTTTATACCAACATTCCAAACTTATTATGAGTTTATAGGAAGTCCCAATGAAACTGTTGGGTTAGAATATAAATCTCAATTAAACGATTGTACTTTTGCTGAACTGTTAGCGTTAAATCAACGCAAAGATGCTGTTGCAACGTATACTACAGGAGGAGTACATCGCGACGATTTTTTATTTACAATCAACGGTCATCCAGTGAAGAAATTTGGATCACAAGGTCAACAAAAATCGTACTTAATAGCGTTGAAATTAGCTCAATTTGACTGGCTAAAAAAACATTTACATAAAAAACCAATCGTTTTATTGGACGATATTTTTGATAAATTGGACAATGAGCGTGTTGCTAAGTTAATGAAGTTGGTGTCTGAGAATGTATTTGGACAAGTGATCGTTACGGATACAGACAGTACACGCGTACAATCGATTTTTGAAAAAATTAATGTTCCTTACAAGGCGATACCAATGATGTATCAAGCAGATCTTCAAACCAATGGATGAATTTAAACGAAACAAAAATCAATCTTCTATCGGAGAAGTGATTGAAAAATTGATGAAAGCCTATCAATTAGATGGTAAGTTGAAAGAAGTAGAAGTCATCTCAAAGTGGGAGGAAATGATGGGTAGGGCTGTATTCATAAGAACCAAAAATATCTATATAAAAAATCGAATTTTATATCTTTCAATTGATTCGTCGGTAATGAGAGAGGAGTTGTTGTATGGTAAGTCGGTGATTATTCAACGTGTGAATGAAGTTGCAGGTTTTGAAATGATTCATGATGTTTGGATTTCGTAGTAGATTTTTTTTGAATGTTAATTATCTATAAAATCACAAATAAAATACCATGGTAAATAAAAAGTGTTTATTTTTGTTTACAACTAATAATTAATAAATAGAAATGAAAAAAATTGTATTGGTAGGGATTACAGCTTTATCTCTAATGTCTTTTATGAAAAACGACACAGCAAAAACTTGGACAGTTGACAACGTACACTCAAAAGTTGGTTTTGCAATTACACACTTAGGAATCAATGATGTTCATGGTTTTTTCACGAAGTATGATGCGAAAGTAGTTGCTACGAAGAGTGATTTTTCAGATGCGTCGTTTGAATTGAATGCAGATGTTGCAAGTGTTACAACTGGTTTCGAAGGGTTAGACAATCATTTGAAAGCACCAGACATGTTTGATGCAACAGCTACACCAAAATTCACTTTTAAAAGTACTTCTGTAGCTTCTAAAGGTGGTAAAAATTTAGAGGTTAAAGGTGATTTAACGCTACATGGAGTTACAAAACCAATCACTTTAGATGCTACTTACAACGGACAAATTGTTCATCCAATGACAAAGAAAAATGTTGCTGGATTTAAATTAACAGGTAAAATTAACCGTAAAGATTTTAAAGTAGGTGCTGAGTTACCAGATATGGTTGCTAGTGATATGGTTACAATTAATGCAAATGTTGAATTTGTTTTAAACTAATATGAATTTACGTAAAGTAAACGGGTTAACGCTTCTCTTAATAGGGGGAGCGTTTTCTTTTTATATGCCGCAAGAAGCGACTTGGAAAGTTCAAAAAAAAGTACACGTTAAATTTTCAAACAACGATGTTTTAGGTGAGTTTAAAGATTTCAAAGGAGCTGTAGTTTTTGATGCGCGCGATTTATCTAAGTCCAGTTTTAATTTCGAAATAGATGCCGCTTCTGCTGCAACTGAAAATTCGATGCAGACCAGTCATCTAAAAAACAGCGATTGGCTCAATGTTGAAAAATTTCCGAAGATTCGTTTTGTTTCAAATTCATTTACCACATTGGGTAAATCATTCGAAGTAAAAGGCATTTTATCACTTCATGGTGTGGAAAAGGAAATTATTGCTCCGTTTGAATTTAGTGAAGAAGGTAAAAAAGCGACGATTAAATCTTCTTTTTCATTCAATCGTGTTGAGTTTGGAGTGGGATCAGCAACGGATGGAGTTGATCAAACGATGCATGTGGATGTATCGCTACCTTTGAAGAAGTAAATTTATTAAGAAAATATTTTATTTTAAAAAACAAATGGCGCCTAATTTTAGACGCCATTTGTTTTTTAATTAAAATTTCAATTATTTTTTATCAATCTCAACAGCTGCTAATTCATCTGATTTATACTCACCACTGTCTAATTTGGTTTTCAATTTCTTGAAGGTATCAATCGTATAATTTACATCTTCTAATGTGTGAGCGGCAGTTGGTATAATTCTAAGCATGATCACATCTTTTGGAACAACCGGATAAATTACAATTGAACAAAAGATATTGTAATTTTCACGTAGGTCAAATGTCAAATTTGTTGCCTCAGCCAGTGAACCTTTCATAAATACAGGAGTCACAGGAGAATTGGTTGCTCCGATATCAAATCCTGCATCCTTAAATCCAGTTTGTAAGGCATTGGTAATTTCCCATAATTTATTTTTCAATTCTGGGCGAGTACGTAAAAGTTCCAAGCGTTTTCTTGCACCAATTGTAATTGTCATCGGCAAAGCTTTCGCAAACATTTGAGAACGCATGTTGTATCTTAAGTATTCAACAATACTCTCATCAGCACAAATAAAACCACCTATAGAAGACATAGATTTAGCAAAAGTCCCGAAGAGAATATCAATCTCTTTTTGAACGCCTTGAACTTCTCCAGCTCCCTGACCAGTTTCACCCAATGTACCGAAACCATGCGCATCGTCAACGAATAATCTAAAGTTGTATTTTCCTGATTTTCTGAATTCAATGATTTCTTTCAATTTCCCTTGATCTCCCGCCATTCCAAACACACCTTCGGAAATAACCATGATTCCTCCACCTGTTTGTTCCGCCAAACGTGTTGCATTGCGCATTTGTTTGTCAAAACTTTCCATGTCATTGTGTTGGAAAACAAAACGTTTACCAGTGTGTAATCGCATTCCGTCTAGGATACATGCATGTGCTTCACTGTCGTAAACGATTACATCATTTCTGTCTAATAATGAATCGATTGCAGAAACCATACCTTGGTATCCGAAATTTAACAAGATACAATCTTCTTTCCCCATGAATTCAGCCAGTTCATTTTCTAACTTTTCATGTTCTGAAGTTTGACCGGTCATCATTCTCGCTCCCATTGGGTAAGCTAATCCGTATTGTTCAGCAGCTTTCGCGTCAGCTTCACGTACTTCAGGGTGATTTGCAAGTCCAAGGTAATTGTTTAATGACCAAATTAAACATTCTTTTCCTCTGAACATCATTTTGTTCCCTAATTCTCCTTCTAGCTTTGGAAACGTGAAATATCCATGAACTCCTTTAGAATATTGACCAATTGGGCCTCTATTTTTTTTGATTTTGTCAAATATATCTGCCATTTTATGAAATTATTAGCGTATTGTGAATACAAATTTACGTTGTTTTTTCTTTGTGTATACGGAGTAAAAAGGTATTTATTAACACTCAAATTCGTGTATTTGTCGATATCTGAAGTTGTGTAGACTTTCAAATTCAACTCAATTTGATTTTTGAATTGATTATATTTGCATAAAATATAGTGAAATGGCTTTAAAATGTGGTATAGTTGGTTTACCGAATGTAGGGAAATCAACATTGTTTAATTGTTTATCGAATGCTAAAGCTCAATCCGCAAATTTTCCTTTTTGTACGATTGAACCAAACGTTGGAACAATATCCGTTCCTGACCCAAGATTGGCAGTTTTAGAAGATATTGTGCATCCTGAAAGAGTAATGCCTACAACAATGGAAATTGTAGATATTGCAGGATTAGTGAAAGGAGCTTCAAAAGGAGAAGGGCTAGGAAATCAGTTTTTAGCCAATATTCGTGAAACGGATGCAATCATTCATGTGTTGCGTTGTTTTGATGATGGAAATATCATCCACGTAGACGGATCTGTGAATCCAATTAGAGACAAGGAAGTGATTGATATTGAGCTTCAATTGAAAGATTTAGAGACAGTTGAAAAACGCATTCAATCATTGTCCAAAAGTTTAAAAACAGGGGATAAAGACATCTTAAAAGAAAATGAATTAGCGCATACTGTTAAAGAATATTTAGAAAAAGGGTTGTCTGTACGTTCAATGGAATTGGATGAAAAAGAATCAGAAATCATTAAAAAGTTTCAATTGATTACTTCTAAGCCGGTACTTTATTTATGTAATGTGGATGAATCTTCAGTGAAATCAGGAAATGTTTACGTAGATCAAGTAAAAGAAAATGTAAAGAATGAAAACGCTGAAGTATTGGTGATTGGTGCTAAAATTGAGGCTGATATTACAGAATTAGAGACATTCGATGAGCGTCAAATGTTTTTAGAAGAATTAGGCTTGGAGGAACCAGGCGTCAATCGTTTAATTCGTTCTGCATATGATTTATTGAATTTACAAACCTATTTTACTGCAGGTGTTAAAGAGGTAAGAGCTTGGACCATTACGAAAGGTATGACTGCTCCTCAAGCTGCAGGGGTAATTCATAGCGACTTTGAAAAAGGTTTTATTCGTGCAGAGGTAATGAAGTATTTAGATTATACTACATTGAAATCAGAGGCAGCTGTTAAGGAAGCTGGAAAGTTTAAAGTGGAAGGTAAAGAATATGTTGTTGAGGATGGAGATATTATGCACTTCAGATTTAACGTGTAAAAATATAGTAAATAAAATCTCAAAAAAAAATCCCAACTGAATAGGTTGGGATTTTTTTATTTCTAATACTCATCTTCGTTGAAAAGAAAATCGTCTTTTGACGGGTAATCTGGCCAAATTTCTTCGATGCTCTCATATACGTCTCCTTCATCTTCTAAATCTTGAAGATTTTCAACCACTTCCAAAGGAGCTCCATGACGAATTGCAAAATCGATTAATTCATCTTTTGTTGCTGGCCAAGGCGCATCTTCTAAATACGATGCTAATTCTAGTGTCCAATACATATTCCTAAATTTTCAGGTTAATTTTCTGCAAAAGTAAATTTATTTTGAAAAAAACAAAATTAAATTCATAGAAACAAAATGTTAATTTTGATTAATTTACAATTTTAAATTAAACTCTTGGTTTCCAGGGTTGTTCTTCTGCGTTTAAATCCTGAGATAATTTTCTTGCCAAGGTGAAAAGGTAATCACTTAGTCGATTTAGGTATTTAAGAATAATTGGAGAAGTCGTTTGTTCTTCATGTAATTGATTTGATAATCTTTCTGCACGTCTACAAACACAACGCGCAATGTGACAAAAAGAAACAGTCGTGTGTCCTCCTGGAAGTACAAAAAATTTCATTTATGGTAATTGTTCGTCCATTTCATCGATTTTGTTTTCGAGGTAAACAACGTCTTCCTCTGTTAATTCAGGAAGTTTCATCGATGATTTATGAGGATCTGCAGCCAATAATGAACCAATTGTAAATAAACGATCTTGTATTTCAATCAGTTGTTCTTTGTAGTTGGATTGAATTTCTTGATCTCTAATTAAACCTATATGAGAGTTTAATTCATCAACAGTCCCGTATGTTTCTATTCGTAAAGCATGTTTTGAAATACGAGTCCCCCCAATCAAAGAAGTAGTTCCCGTATCGCCTTTTCGCGTATATATTTTCATAGCCTAAATGTTTAATTTTATTAATTGATTAATAACGAATAATAAAATGCTCTTTTTCTTTTGAATGTTTTTTTAAAATGATACCAAATTTAAAAAGATCCAAACTCAAATGATACTGTTCCATTTTGATTATTTTTTTCCAAGCATCAAACATATCTTTACTCCAACGAATGTCATCAATTAAAATGATGGTTGAATCGTGCATGTTTTTTTCTAAACACTCAAGATACTCTAAAAGTTTAACCCCTCTGTGATCACCGTCAATAAATATTAAGTCAAATACCGTATCACATTGTAGTAGAAAATTGGTAAATGTAGCATGATAGTGTTGCGAATTACTGGAATATTTATTGATTGTTTGTTCCGCCAATGAAAAAAGGGTGGGGTCAGCTTCAATTGTTGTAACTTTCCCTAAAGGATTTCCTTGACTTAAAAAATAGGTTCCAACTCCTAAGTTTGTACCTAATTCTAGCGTATTTTTTGGAAGGTAATGCGCACTTATCTTGTAAAGTAATTCAGCATATTTACCTTTTGTACTAGCTTTTTTAAAGATAGTTGAAATAGAGGAAGATTTGTTTGATTTAGAACCGGCCCCATGGTCTTCTAAGTTGAATTTTGAAGTGTTGTTAAGGTAGATTTTTGTTATTTCTTTGAAGTTGTTTAATGTAGTTGTATTCACCTTTAATTTGAGGCATTTATCAGTAAAATCATAGACGAAAGGGGAGTGTACGCCGTGTCTTTTTTTGCTTTTAAATAGATAATTTATATATTCGTAAATCAAATTCATAAGACAAAGTAAGTAAATTCATTTCATTATGTCGATAATCGAAACGCAAACAATTGATATCAACCAACAAAGAGAAAAAGTTTTTGGTCAACATCCGGAGTTAAAATTAGTCGCGCCATGTAAATTAGACGATGGTGTTTTGGGTTATGATGAAGTTCAGAAAGAATTATTAATAGAAAAGTTCGAAAACGCTAATATTAATACTACTTTTTTTATTCCTGCATCAGGTTCTGGATCTAGAATGTTTCAGTTTTTATATGATTTTTTGGAGGAACCAACCGAACAAAATACAAGTCAAGTAGAGCAATTTTTGAATAACATAGAAAAATTTGCGTTTTACTATCAATTACCTATTGACTTTCGGATGAAAGTGAACAAACAAGAGTTGTCTTTGGAAGAGATTGTGAGGTATTTATTGACAAAAGAAGGGATGTCTTACGGTGAATTACCGAAGGGCTTGATACCTTTTCATAAAAATGGACCGTTTGTGTTAACTCCTTTTCAAGAGCAATTATTGCAAGGCTTGACGATTAAAGAAGGTGGGGTTAATTTTCATTATACGATTAAGCCTGAATTTGAATCAAAAATAAATAAAGTCATCAATGTTGTTCGAGATTTTATCGGGCATAATGTAGATGTTACCTATTCGATTCAAAACCCTGAATTGGATGCTGTTGCTTTTAACGAAAATAAAGAGCCAGTATTGAATGAATCAGGAGATGTGTTGACACGCCCTTCTGGCCACGGTGCATTGATTCAAAATTTAAACAGTATCGATTCTGATTTAATTTTCATAAAAAATATAGATAATGTTCAGCAATACGCAAAGTCTCATGAAACTTCTGAAACTTGGAAGTATTTGGGAGGAATGGCTTTGTGGTTTCAAGAAAAATTAGCTAAATTGATTAAGAATCCTTCGCATGATTCTTTTGTGAAATTCAACAACAGATTTCAGTTATTAACGAAAAAACAAGCTGAAACTATAACTGAGGATGAAATAGTACAGTTGTTAAATCGTCCATTTAGAATTTGTGGAATGGTTAGAAATGAAGGTCAACCTGGAGGTGGGCCATTTTGGGTGGAAGAAGAAGGGGGGGTGACAAAACAAATTGTTGAGAAGGCACAAATTAATACAAAAGGAAGTCAATTTCGATTGATGATACAGAGTAGTTATTTTAATCCTGTTGTAATGGTTGCAGTAACAAAAGATATTCAAGGCAATAAGTATGATTTGAATGAATTTGTGGACGAATCAAAGTATTTTGTTGTCAAAAAAAGTTACAAAGGTCAATCAATTTATTTTTCTGAATTGCCAGGATTATGGAATGGTTCAATGGCAAATTGGAATACTATTTTTGTAGAAATCCCCGCAAAAGCTTTTACACCAGTGAAGACTGTTTTGGATTTATTAGCTGAACCTCATAAAGAAGTTTAACGCATCGTATTTCTTTTTATTAAATACTTTAAAAGTATTGTATGGAGAGATTCATTGGTATCTGTAGTAACAAAATCAATTTTTTGGTGCCCCGCTTTTAAAGCCAAGTTAGAGTAATAGTGATTTACTAATTCCTCGTATTTTTTCTGAATACCTGCAGGGTTTAATTGGATTGTTTCTTGGGTTTCCATATCGATAATTTTCAAAGGACGTTTATCCAAGTTAAAGTCGATTTCCAATTGTTTATCAATTACATGAAATAAAATTACTTCGTGTTTATTGTGTTTAAGATGCTGCAAAGATTGAATCAATTGTTCTTGTTGTGCTTGGTCTCCTATAAAGTCTGAAAAAACTAATATTAAACTTCTTTGATGACTCATTTCTGCAATTTCGTGCAAACAATTCGTTAGATTAGCTTCAGATACTTGTTTCGTTGGTTCAGATGAAAGCAGTTGTTCAAGAGTTTGAAATAGAAAATGTAAGTGGGAAAGCGAAGTTTTTGAAGGGGTATGTAGATCTACTTTTTCATTAATTAAGGAAATTCCAATAGCATCTCGTTGTTTTTTTAGAAGTTCAATCAATGATGCAGCGGCAAATATAGCATAGTCAATTTTTCGAGTATTCGCTTTATTGCCAAAAAACATAGAATTTGAGCAATCGATAACGATTTGGCAACGTAGATTGGTTTCTTCATCGTATTTTTTGGTGAAAAGTTTTTCAGTTCGTCCGTATAATTTCCAATCAATGTGCTTGGTAGATTCACCAGTATTGTACAATCTGTGTTCTGCAAATTCAACTGAAAATCCGTGAAAAGGGCTTTTGTGAAGACCGGTGATGAATCCTTCAACTACTTGTTTTGCTAATAGTTCTAAGCTTCCAAACTGAACTAAATCAGATTTTTTTATTGTCGCCATATGAGAGTTATGAGATGTTTCTAACCAAAATGTTTACTACAACACCTCCTAAAATTAAGAAAATACCAATGAATGACAAGTAAGGAAGGTGTTCATTAAAAAATAATGATCCAACCATGATGGCATAAATCGCTCCTAAATATTGAAATGGTGTGACAATTGAGATATCTCCATTCATAAATCCTTTTGTCATAAATAGTTGAGCTATTTGGGTAAAAACTCCTAAGATTAAAAGGTAAATCCATTCTTCTTTTTGTGGTAATACAAAATCAAATAAGCACCAAACACCCATAATTGGAAGAGAGATCATCGGGAAATAAATCACAATATTAAGTGGGTTTTCTGTTGTTTTCAATTTATTTACAGCCACATATGCTAGGCCTGATAGTGCAGCAGAAATAATTCCAATTATCATCCATTTCCAAGTGTCTGTAGTTGTGAATTGAGAAGCGCTTTTTGAAATTCCTAATAGAATAACCCCTACAAAGGCAATTAATATACAAATCCATTGCCATTTTCTGATTTTTTCAGAGAGGAGAATGGAGGCAAAGAATAAAGTAAAGATAGGCGCTAAATATTGAAGTGTGGATGCAATCGCAATCGGAAGTTTTTGAATGGTAAAGAAAAACAGAGTGAGCGCAAACATGCCTGCTACGCCACGTAAAAAAAGCCATTTTTTATTATATCCAAAAATACTGATCTTTCTTCTTCTTAAAATAAAAGCGCTTATGGAAAATGAAATCACGGATCGAAAAAAAACTAATTCATGGGTAGGATAGGTTGAGTAAGTAGGAAGAATGGACGAACCAGCAGGTTGACCCAGTATTTTCACAACAAAATTTACAATCATAAAACAAAGTCCTGAAAGTATAATATAGAGTATTCCTTTTTTGTTCGATGAAATTTCCAATATTAATTTTATATTAAATATTTTAATTTAATGTTAACTTAAGGTTATTTAGGTTAAATTTATATTATTAATAAATCAATAAACACTTAGAGTAATGAAAACGATACAATCCACTTTATTAGTTGCAATTTTAGTCTTCTCCGCGAATATAGTTATATCTCAGAGAAGAGGTGCAGGCGTTACAGATGTAGATGGTAA
>CALPOI020000026.1 GCA_943325145.2 Candidatus Planktophila lacus
GAAATGTTTGCAGGATACTTCTCACCGATTAATTAATGAGTACGGTCCCACGGAGGCAACTGTTGGTTGTGTTTTTCATGAAATACAAATGAATGATTTACCATTGATAGGGTTACCTATTCAAGGAATGGGGGTAATGGTAGTGAATGAAAAAAATCAATTGGTAACTAAAGGGATAGAAGGAGAACTTTGTTTATATGGTGTTGGTTTAGCTGAAGGGTATTTAAACGATGAACTTCGAACATCCGCTTCTTTTTCTATATGGGAACATGATATTTCATTTCGGATTTACAAAACGGGTGATTTAGTAAAAATGCAACAAGATGGTAGATTGATTTATTTATCACGTAAAGATGAACAAATTAAACTCAATGGTTACAGGGTTGAAGTTGAAGAAATTAGCCTCGCAGTAAAAAAAATGTCAGGATTTAATAGTGCAACTATTGTTATAGAAAAAAACCATTCCAAGCAACTTGTTTGTTTTGTAGAAGGAGATACAAGTGCCTTAGATATTCAGCGCGAAATCGGTAAGTTAATTCCATCCTATATGGTGCCTTCAATATTTATTGAAATTGACGCTTTTCCTATCACAACAAATGGAAAATTAGATCAAAAAAAATTAATAGATATTTTTAATTCCCAATCTCAAAAATATTCGTCCTTTTCAACTCCTGTTTTCAATTTTGGACAAATGTTGAAAAAATGGGGGGCTATAGATATAAAGTATAAAAATCTAGTATCGCTTAATTCTATTTTTCAGGATGGTTGGCAGTTAAGTTTCGATAAGATTGAATATTTATACCAGCTATCAAATTGCAGTTCTAATTTATATATTCCAAGTTTATATGAAGATTCGGTCACAAAATTTTCTTTAAAATCTAATTCAGTAAATTCTTTATCTTCATTTGCTTACGGTGATCATCTAGTCTTAATTGAACATCTAGTTTTATATGCAAATGAATTATCCAAACATGGAATTATTTTTCCAGAAAGTTACGGCTATTTATTTTCAAAAACGATAAAAAACTTCTCGTCTTTACCTTTAAAGATTAGTCCAAAAATAATTGAAAGTAAAGAAATTAGTTATCTTAATGTGAACGATGTTGCTTTAATTTCAGATTGGTCGTATCAGTATGGTTTTCCTATTATATTAAATAAGAATTCTTCAGGACAATTGCTTTCATTTATTCCTAAATCAGAACATAATGTATTCAAAGATAATCTAGGTTTTAATCAACCAAATTCATGGAAAGGCCAGTTATTTCCACTTTTTGAAATTAATTATGATTTTCTTGCTTCAGGAAATCAGGTTCGAATGATTCGAAAATCGTTTGTTCAAAGATTTTCTTATCGTTTAAGACTTGAATTTATTGAATCGCTAGTATATAATCATTTAAAAAATGTATTGTGTGTACTAGCAATTGAAAAACAGGATCAATTAATTGTACTTGTTAATTCAACTACACAAATTGAGCTCAGTGAAATCAATGAAGTTTTTAATCGCTATTTACCTTTTTGGTGCAAAGTAAAAGAAGTATTTTTTACTGAAGATATTGCTACTAAAGAAAAAGAATTATTTGAAGGCGTTGGTGATTCTTTTGGTTCTGATTTTCAATCATTTTTAGATGAGTTTTTACCTGAATATACTTATTTACAAGGTGATTTAAGTTTAATTGAACAAGGAGGTGACAGTATCACGGCCTTAAGAATAGTAGGTCGACTAAAGAACAAAGGTTTTCAAATTGAAGTAGGAAATCTATTAAATACCGCCTCTATTGCGGAGTATTTTTTATCACTTGCAGGTAGTTTAAATACAGTTGTAAGTTCCCACTTTATTCAGCTTACACCTATACAAGAGTGGTTTTTAAATGAATATCCAGGAAATAAAAACCATTTTAATCAATCTATTTTACTTGAACTATTAATTTCTGTGGATCCTGTTTTAGTTCGAGATGCATTGCAAGTTACATTAGACAATCAAACAATACTTTCTTCTATTTATAAGAATGGTTGGGAAAAAGGAAAACCTTCTGAAATTAAAATTATCCAATGTGATTCTGAAGATGAAGTTACATCTTTTTGTGCTTCAGTTCAGCAATCATTCGATTTAAATTTCGGTCCTGTGGCAGGGGGAGCAATTCTAAATTTAAATGGTAAAGTCTTACTATTTATTGCTATACATCATTTGTATTGTGACGGTTATAGTTGGAGAATTATTTTAGATGATCTTCAAGAATCATTACAAGGCAGAAATGTTAAAAAAGACAGCTCAATTGCATTTGGAAAGACTAAAAGTCAATTTTTGGAACTTTGTAGTATTAATAAGAAAGCGACAACGTCTTTTTATGGGAACGAAATTATGCATCCCTTTAAAGAATTGTCTCATTATACTTACAAGAGTTCAAATTATGTTGAATGGGAATGGACAATTGAAGAAACGAAATGGTTTCAATTAACGCATGAAATTGGTAACACTGCAAATGAGAAGTTCTTATTTTTATTTTTAAAAACTTGGTTAGAGTTGGGAAATCCCCCAACTACAATTTTTCTTGAAACACACGGCAGATTTTATAACGGGGTTTCAGAGTTAACAGATTCTATTGGTTGGTTCACTCAATTTTATCCAATATTTAGTCAGGAGTTCCCTACATTGGAAAATTTAAAAGATGCAATTGCAAATCAATTTGAAAATCTACCTGAAAATGGTCTCACCTACATGGGAGAAAATGATTGGGTAAAACCACCTTTCCCGGTTTTACTTAATTTTTTAGGTAATTTCGATGAAAACAGAGGTGAAATAGCAGTGCCTTCAACTATCTCTCAAGGTGAAATGACGGATCTCAATAACTCTGTTTTAAGTTTTGTGGAGTTAAACGCCATGATTATTGAAGGTAAAATGAAATGGATGTTAAGAATGCACCCAACAATGCAACCAAATATATTTATGGATAAGTTAAATAACAGTGTTAAAGATTTCTTGAATCATCAAGAAAACACTGATTATATTGCGCAATCTATTGATCAAGATGATTTGGATGTCATAAATAACTTATTAGGAGGAATTTAAAAGAAATGAAAAATATACGATCGATAGTCCCATTATTACCGGCACAACAATTAATGTTGGCTGCGTCAATAAAAAATGAGCGTGAAACCTATATTCAGCAATTACTTTTTGAAGTAAATGGTCATTCCTATGATGAAGTATTTATTGCAATTGAAAAATTAATTCAGGGTTATGAATGTTTTCGATCTATAATTCTATATGAAGGTTTAAAACAACCTGTTTGGGTTTGTAAAGACGATATAAAACCATCTTTTATTAAACATTCAAAAACTACATCAGAATTACACCAATTTATTGATTCAATAAGAGTAAAAGGTTTTGACTTTCAGAGTGAACCATGTTTAAGATTTGATTGGGTTGAAACTGAAACTAAGCATTATTTTTGTATAACTAACCATCATATTTTATACGATGGTTGGGGTAAACAACAAATATTAAGTGATTTTGTAAAATTACTTAAGGTTCCTTCGATATTTTTACCTGAAAAATTAAGCAAAGAATGGTATGAGGCTTGGACACGGTTAGATCAAAAGAAAGCTTTATTAGAATACAAATCATATCTATTAAATTTTGAAGATTATGCTTCAATTTCTCAAATTTCAACAGGAGAAAATAGTAGTCATTCAAATACTGTAAAGTTACCATCAGTAACAATTCAAAATTTATCGAAAGAATTAAGTTTAACTGGCGCTGAAGTAGTCAATTTTTGTTGGTCTATTTTTAGTGCTGTTTGGACTCAGAACGGAAGAGTTCAATATGCTGTTGTAAAACAAAATGGACTTATAGAACAAGTTAAAAATGGTTTTGGAATGGGGATACAAACGCTGCCTTTCCAATTTGAAGTTAACTTTCAATTAACTTGTAAAGAACAACTTTCTCATTTTAGAAATAGAGAGAGGAGTGTTGTAGAAGCTGTAGGAGTTAATGCGTTAGATCCAATTTTTAGTAATCTAAATTATAGTTTTTTAATTGCATTTGAAAATTATCCAATGGAAGTTGGATTAAAATCAGTTGAGAATGAATTTAAATTAGAGTATGCTTACGATCGTTCAGAGTTTCCTTTGAGTTTGGCGATAACACCATACATAGAAACGTATGATTTTGAGTGGCATTTTAACACAAAATATCATTCAAAAGAACAGATAGAATGTTTGGCAAATCAGTTCTTAAATTTTATTACTTCTTTTAATTGTTATTTCAATGAAACACCAAATCGCTTGATTCAGGATTTATTTAGAAATAAAGAGACTAAATCTGAATTAAATTTTGATATAAATTCTTTCTTGCAACAATTAAAAGACAATTTAAATGAAGTGCAAATAAAAGTTTTTGATTATGCAAGCTCTTATTTTAATCAAGGAGTTAATCGAATTTGGCTCTATGGCGATAAGCATGAAAATACAATTCCAATTATTTGCGCTGCTTGGTGTTTAGGTGTCGAGGTGGTTTCGATCAATGAAAAAGAAACTTCTAATTTCATTGAAAATTTAAGAGAATTAAAACAACCAGATATTATCTTTTCTTCTGTAAATGATCATCGTTTTGTGAATGCGATTAGAATGAATCATATTGATGATTTAGTTGATGTTCAAATTAGGAGTATACAGGAGAAGAATAATGTAGCTTTGTCAATATGTACTTCAGGAACAACTGGTGTACCAAAGGTGGTACAATTATCAATTGAGAATATATGCACTTTTTTTCATGCTTGGGAAAGTAAAATTCCATGGCGTGATAAAGAAGTTTTTGCTGTAATTGCTCATCCCGCATTTGATATTGGAATAGCGGAACTTATGTTTCCATTATGGAAAGGTTGGGAATCTATCTTGATTCAATCATCGGTACTTTCGGACACAAATCTTTTAAGAGATGTTATGGATCCTGTTTCTGTATTTCACATGGTGCCTTCACTGCTAGAATCATGGATAGACGCCACAGCAGCAGACAATAAACATCGAATAGTGATGACCGGTGGTGATAAAGTACCATCTCATTTACAGTTAAAGTTGCATTCAAAATTTTCCAATGCACGTTTATTTCAATTTTATGGCCCTTCTGAATGTTCTGTATTAGTAAGTGGTTTTGAAAATTACGGTCAGTATGAAACTCATACATTCCCTTTAGGAGATAAATTCATGCATGCTGATTTAATGCTATTTGGAGGACTAAACGAGCAAATTGCTCCTTATCAGGAGGGTGAAATTATCGTGGCAGGTGATGCTGTTGGATTAGGGTATGCAAATTTTGAAAATACTGAAAAATTTTTCCTGTATAATGAAAAAAAATCTTTTAGAACTGGTGATTTTGCCTACTTGAATGAGTCAGGAATGCTTTTTTTTAGAGGGCGAAAGGATAGTCAAATTAAAATTAATGGACAGAGAATTGATTTATCTAGAATCGAGTCAGCACTTGTAAAATGGTCATCTATTCAACATTGGGTAGTCTTGTTTTCTAATAATTGTATTTATGCTGTCTCAAAGTCTAAAAAATCAACTCAATCTTTAGATCGAGAGCTTTTAAGTCAATGGTTGCCATTTTATGCAATTCCTCAGTTTATTCATTCCGTAGAAGAATTCCCTTTAAATAAAAATGGGAAAGTAGATAATAAACAATTGTTGGATATTGTAGATCTGTCTATAAAAGAATATGAAAAAGATGAAGTGCTAGATTCAGAAATTGAACGATTAATAGTGGAACTTTTTCCAACTGTTAAATTTAATTTCTCGTTGGGTTGGTATGCCAATGGATTAAATTCTATTGATGCGTTAAAGTTATCTGGAATGTTTAAAACAAAACTTAAAAAGAATATTGATATAAATAAAATTTTAAGCATTCAAAATTTCTATGATTTTCAAAAAAATAAGACAGTTGATTTCGAAAATAAGGAAGAAAGAGATTTTATTGAAATTGGAAAAGAAGTTTATTCTACTGCTGCAAGATTATTGTTTTTATCAGAGTCTGATGAACAGTTTTTTAAAAGTTATTGGATAAGTAGTGGTGTGATTTTACCTAAAGAGGTAACAGAAGAAAAAATATGTGCTTGGATTTCTTCCCAATCAACATTAAATTTAGGAGTAATATCTGAGGGTACCTCATATAAATGGAAAAATGGAGAAGTCCAATTTATCTCATTAAATGTTGACTCTGAAAAAGAATTTATTAAAAATGTAGAAAATAAATTTTGTTCTATAGACTCGTCTTTATTCATGACTTTTTTTGGTAGTTCTTCAGATCAAAATTTTCTTGCTTTTAAAATACATCATGCTTTAATCGATGGGTTAGGGGTAGAGCGAATTTGGAAAGCCTTACTGAAGGATATTCAAAGTGGTCAAGTCAATGATATTAAGTTAGTTGTTCCTAAAGAAAACGAAATAGACACAGATTTTTGGACAGAATATCTTAATGAAGTTGAGGTAAAGAAGCTACCATTTGAACGTAAAAATCAGAAGGAGATAGGTGGAGCTCGGATTAATTTTAAACTGAATCAAGAAGAGATAAACAAACTAAAATCAATTAGTACATCTTATAATTGTAGTCTATTTGAAGCTGGACTGGTACTTTTTTCTAAAATGTGGCATCGGTTTTATAATGATGTAAACCAGGCTATTGGTATTCCAGTAACTACTAGTGAATATTCCGAAGACAATGTTATTTCAGCAATGTCGGTAAATATACTTCCTTTTAAAACAGAGAGTTCTGATCCTTTTGAGATAATCAAGTCTTGGCGTTTGATGTTTAATGAACGATTTACTCCTTTTTCAAAAATTGCACAACTCGATAAAAATCAAAAGAATGGTCAACCATTTTTTAATTGTACTTATTTGTATCATTCAAACAAGGAGGGGGATCTAGGATATCAAACTCTTTTATTTAATCGTTTCCACACAGATTATTTTATTGCACTTGACTTTATTGAGAGTGAAAGTGATTTCGTATTTTCTTGGGAGTACCGAAAAGATCTTTTTACGGAGGCTTCAATTAAAAAATATCAATCATCTATTTTTTTAGATGTATTTGAAGTAGAATCTCAATTGTTAGTTCCAACTACCTCGATTAAGCTACTTTGGGAGAATGTTTTAGCTAAACACGCAACTAATAAGGCATTATATATAGATGAAAAATCATTTACTTATTCTGAAATAAATCAATTGATCATTGATTATGGAAATAATTTCGTTGTTACAAATAATATAAATGTATTATTGCTTGATAGGAATGAACAGGCAATTGTTGCTTTATTATTCCATTTAATTAATGGGATTCCGTTTATTCCAATCGATGCTGAAACAAGTGAGGAAAGAATTAGTCAAATTAAATCCCTTGCATCACATCCGAATCTTTTAGTTGGAGAAGCAAACCAGCTTCAATATGCAATTGCCACTTCAGGCACTACAGGTGTTCCAAAATTAGTAGGCGTAACGAGGAAAGGTTATGAGTCAGCTGTTGAAGCTTGGAAGTCTGATTATCATATGAATGATAAAGATTGTTGTTTACAAGCGGCTTCTTTTTCTTTTGATGTTTCATTGGGCGATATTGGAAGATGTTTTTTTAATGGCGCTTCAATGGTGTTATTATCGGCAACAGAAAGAAAAGATCCAATGTGTATTTTAGAGAAAATAAACAGCTTTAACGTTACTTTATTTGAAACAACACCTTTGATTGTTAGATGGTGGTTGTCAGATAGTGTATCGTTGGATAAATTTAAAAGTCTTCGATTGCTTATTGTTGGTTCAGATAGTTGGAAGATGGGTGAACTCAGGAAGTTAAAAGAATTGAAGCACGATTCGCTAAGGATTATTAATTCTTATGGTTTGTCTGAAACAACTATTGATAATTCTTTTTTTGATTCCTCCTGTGATGATCATCTAGAATATTCAAATGAAATGACTGTTCCAATTGGAAAATCAATGCAACACTGTCAAATTAAAATAAC
Organism: Candidatus Planktophila lacus; assembly: GCA_943325145.2. GTDB lineage: Bacteria > Bacteroidota > Bacteroidia > Flavobacteriales_D > Crocinitomicaceae > CANHVK01. The sequence goes on from CALPOI020000026.1 coordinate 8,001, forward strand.
TGACCAAAATGGAAATCCTACCTCATTTGGCATAGAAGGATTTATTAGTATAGTTGGTCCTGCAGTTGGACTTGGTTATTTTATTGATGGTAATTGGAATAATACGAAAAGTAATATTTGGATTTCAGCTGATAAGGGAATTGAGGATGAATGGGGGAATTTTCATTTTAAAGGTAGGTCTGATAGACAAGTTAAAATTAGAGGGCAAAGAGTTGAGCTAGAGGAGATAGAAAACATCATTAGCTCCGAATGTCCAAGTCCGATTTGGAAAATAGTTGATTTTGAACATGATTTTTCAGTTGAAATGGCTGCTTTTTATTGTGGAGATTTATCTTCAGATGAAATTTATCAATTAAAAAGAGAGATTATTGGAAAATATCCAGCATATTACTTACCTACTTTGTTTTTGAAAATTGATAAGCTACCTTTAAATTCTAATGGTAAAACAGATCTAGTTTATTTGAGAAAATATGCAGCTTCTAAACTAGAATTGAATAATTCGATTTCGGATGATAAGGAGATTAATGAAAGATTATTATCGAATTATGAGCAATGTTTTAATGAATCTATTTTAGCAGAGCAGAATTTTTTCTACAATGGAAAAAATAGTTTTGACGCCATGTTTTTTGTGAGAAATTGGAATAAAAATTCTGATACAAAAATAGCTGTTCATCAGCTTTTTTCTGCTGAAAATTTCATTCAACTTGGGCAATTGATTATGTACAATGAAAGTGAGAAGGAACTCGTTTCAGGGCCAAAATTAATTTCAAAAGCACAAGAAGCGATATGGTATCAAACAAATAATGGAGATTCTACCTTATTTAATTTACCCCACTTCATTGAAATACCTAAATCATATGCATTGGATAAAGTTAGAGATGTATTTGAAGAGACGTTAAAAATGTGTAGTGCACTTTTTGTCAGATTTGAAGAGTCAGAATTAGGGGATGTGTATGAACACACAATTTCAATGACAGATTACCGTGTGCCGATTATTACGTTAGAATCACTTGAAAAATATAGAGAAGAGGCTTACACTAAAAATATTAATTTGATAGAAGGGCCTGCCTTTGAAGCTGCAATAATTACTTTTAAAAATTTAAATTACATATACTTTAATCCTCACCATATTGTTTATGATGGTGGCTCTGATTCCTATTTAAGTTATTTGTTCTCAGAAATTTATTTCAATCAAAAGCCTTCGGTCTCGCTAGAAAACAATAGGGTAATTAGTCAATTAAAGGTAGATTGGACTAGTTATTTTAATATCGATAAATTTCCAGAATTGTATTTTCATCAACCTGATACTTCGCTTCAACCTTTCCTAGTAAGGTCATGTAATGATATCGAATTTGGAAGTATTAAAGAATTGACTAAAAGATTTCAAGCAACTCAAACTACAATTATAACATATTTACTTTCAAAATCTTTACATCTTTCTGGGATTAAAATTAATTGGATTTCCTTATCTGTAGATCATCGAGTATCTGATTGTGTAGGTTTGCATATGCGTGCCTATCCTTTTCCTGGATATAGTGAAGAAAGTGATTTTTGTAATACAATTGCAAAACAAAAATGGGCGTTGGGTCAGTTGTTTTCGGCAGAAAATCAGTCCGTTATTTATCCGAAAAACGTTTCGATAGATGCGTTTCACCAAGTTGGATTAATCATTCAACATCCATTTGTATTAGACGATCAAGAAGTTTTACTTAAAGATCAAGAGTTATCGAGGCCAAGATTACCGATTAGTTTGTATGTTGAAGAAATTAATGATAAGTTATTCTTTCGTTGGGAGTTTGACCATTCACAAATTACAATTGAACAAATAAAACTAATACACGATAGTTTCTTCGATTCTGCAAAAGAGTTGTTAAATGAACCAGTTAGTGTACTAAATTATAATCCTACTCTCTTTGAAACAAATTTTGAAGAAGAATCAATTGGAGTAAAAAAAGAATTGAAACAAATTTGGAATCGTTATGTTGAACATGGAAAGGGAGCGTATTCACATTTTTTTGAAGCTGGAGCAAATAGTATAAAAGCACTTTTAATGTTACGGGAGATTGATAAAATATTAAATATTAAAATTTCTGCTTCGGATTTTTTTAAAGATCCAACATTAAGTTTTTTAAACGATGCACTGAATACAACTGTTAAAGAAGATGTTATATGGGAGATAAGGAATGAAAAATCTGAAAAAGAATTCTGGTTATTACCTCCAGTTATGGGTTACGGTCTGATTTATAATAGTTTTAAATTACCAAATAAATGCAGTGTTGTCGCATTCAATTATCCAGATTCTATTGGTCTTTCTAGTTGTAGTACGATTGAAGAAATAGCTCAATTTCTAATTAATGAACGATTAAAATCACATCAAATACCCAAAGAAATTGTTCTAATTGGCTATTCTATGGGAGCATTGGTAGCTTTTGAAATGGCTAAATTGTTAAAAGCGAAAAAATGTGAAGTAAAACGATTAATTGTACTGGATAAGGTTGCCCAACCTGAAGTTGGTTGTCTTATTGACAATATCGAATTAAGTGAAGATCTTAAAGAAATAGCGAAACAAATTTCAACTGATCAAAAAGATACTCTAAGAATTACAATTTTCTTAAAGAAACATATTCAGATGATTGAATCTTACCAACAAAAATCTCAGATTAATTGTGAGATAGACTTATACTATTGTGAAAGTGTATTAACGAAGAAGGATTTTACTTCATGGGAATTGTTTTCAAGCAATCAAGTGAATTATATTCCTATACCTGATGTAAGTCATTATGAAATCCCTAAAATCTGGAATAATTTACAATTTAATTTTGACTAATTATTTCACTGAAAAATTGATAGAAATATGAATGCATCTTTAGTAGATTGGATAAATGATTTGAATTTTAATCAACTAGCTGATTCTTTTGGGACTCCAAGCTGGATTGTCCATGAGGGACAGATCATTGAGAATGTTTCAAAATTTGAAAATTTTACAGGTTCATCCAATAGGATTTATTTCCCTGTAAAAACAAATCCTTCCTTGAGTGTTTTGCAAATTTTTGCAAAGCTTGGTGTTGGAGCTGATTGCGCTACTAAAACAGAAGTCGATTTGGCGCTACTTGCGGGTATGAATATTTGCAATATCTCCTATAACTGTCCTGTTCAAGATATTTATTTATGTAAATCTTTACTTATCGCAGGAGCAATCGTTGTGATGGATGATTTAGATGCAATGAATGCGTTACAAATCGAAATGAAAGAAATCGATTTTACAGGTAAAATATTTTTACGTATAAATCTATCTGGGACAATTCAATATTCGAAGAAAATTGACAACCAAGAATTAATGGCGCATGGTAATTCTTCTTCTAAATTTGGTATTCCGATTGAAGATGTTGAAAAAGCGTTAGTTTCCTTTAATTTACCTGTTTCAGGGCTACATGTACATGTTGGTACACAAATGGATAATATGGGGAGTTTTGAATACGCAATTACTGAAATGAACGCTCTAGCTGAAAGAATTTTACACTTAGGACATTCAATATCCATGATAAATATGGGTGGTGGATTAGGGATTCCTTTTCATAAAGAAGATGAATTTCCATCATTAGATTATTGGGTAACTCAAATGTCAAAATTAAAAAACAATCGCTTTGTATATTCTGTAGAGCCGGGACACGCACTCATTGGAAATGCAGTCGCTTTACTTATTAAGGTACTTACTATTAAAAATTCACGTGACAAGAAATGGGCTATTGTAGATGTTGGAACAGACCAATTAGCTAAAGTGACATTGCTAAAATGGCCACATCGGATTTTTTATGCTTCAGGAAAAGAGCTTCTTGAAGGAAGTGGTGCTGTTGCTGGTCCGCTATGTTTTGCAGGAGATACTTTGTTGGAAAATAGATCAATTGATCATTTAAAAGTGGGAGATCACCTTTTAATATCGGAAGTCGGTGCTTATACTTATTCTTTATCGAATAGGTTTAATGGTAGACTTGCTCCAAAGTGGTTGGTTATCAATGTTAACGGTCAAATTACGCAATCAATAGCTAAAGAAAATCACACAGATAATTTTCATCTTACAAATTTTGATTGGGATGTCGATTCAATTAAAAACAATACGATTATTACTTCCAAAGAGCTTTCAAAATTGTCAAGTATTTATCTTTCTGAGGAATGCAATTTTGATTCTTATATTTTCGAAAAAGTAGTCAAATTGAGTACTAATAAATATGAATTTCAAGTTATAACAACTTCTAAGGTAGATTTTGTTTCAATGCCTTTTGCAACTAGAATTTTTGGCGACGCTGCCATCATTTCTGTTTTGCACAATGATGGCTTAGATGAAAAAAAAGTTCCTGTATGGGGTAAAAAATTAGTCATTGATTGTTTTCGTAAAATAAACAGCAATGAACTTTTTAAGTTTTATATTACGATGAGTGCACCTTTACAAAAAGAGTCAGATACTATTAGAATTGTTAGTTTTACTTCAGATTGTAAAAGTTTTTCAGGAAGTTTATTTGTTCAGTATAAAAACGAGCAATTTTCAGAAAAAGATTTGATAGGTGATACCGGAATCATTGAATTACTTAATTAATCTATTAGATCTATTTCCTTTTTGTTTTAATTACTCGATAAACTGGACCAAAGTGTTTAATGGTTTCCTTACTTTTTTTAGTTTTGAGTAATGATCTTCCTCTGATCGATATCCAATTGGACAAGCCAATATTGCTGTAAGACCTTGTTGATGAAGCCCTAATAATTCATCGTATTTGTCTGGCTCAAAACCTTCCATTGGTGTACTGTCAATTCTTAATCTTGCGCAAGCTGATAAAAACATTCCCAAAGCAATGTATGCCTGTTTACTATTCCAAAGTAACATTTCTTGTGTAGAAAGATCTTTCAGAGCAGATTTAACATAATTATTGAATCCTTTTAATTTATCAATATCGATTGAACGTATAGTTGACATCAATTCGGTCATTTCATCGATATGATTTGCAGAAGTTTCAAGATGCGCACATATAACAATCAAGTGAGAAGCTTCAGTCACTTGTGCTTGATTAAACGAAGCATTTTGTAACTTAATTCTTAATTCTGAATTTGTGATGACAAGGAATTTTAGCGGTTGCATTCCGTAAGAACTCGGAGTATAGCGAAGTACATCTAAAAGTGTGTTTAAATCTCTTGAGCTTATTTTTTTAGTAGCATCGAATTTTTTAGTAGCATACCTCCATTCTAAATCGTTGATTATTTCTGTATTCATCTTCTTTTTCTTTTAAAACAGATATTTTAGTTTAATTGTTTATGGCTTGTATTTTTTTGATATTTTGATGTTGTTTTTTGTTTATGTATAATGATGATTTTTAATTATTCTAATATATCTTTGTAGCTTTTTTGGTAAGTTCTTAGTTGAAATATTATGAAGTCATAAATTTATTTCAAACTATGTAATTTACCTAAATTTAAGTTAACTATGTATAGAAATATATTTTTTGTTTTTGTTCTTTTAGTTTTATCGTTTTTATCCTTCGGTCAGCAAGACGAGCAAAGTAGTATGTACATGTTCAACCCCTTACAGTTCAATCCGGCTTATGCTGGAAGTCGTGGTGCTCTGACAGGCACCGCAGTAATGCGAGCACAATGGGTGGGAGTTAAGGGAGCACCAATGACACAGTTTGTTTCATTGCATGGTCCTATGGCTTACAATCCATTGGGATTTGGTTTACACATTTCAAATGACAGA
>CALPOI020000027.1 GCA_943325145.2 Candidatus Planktophila lacus
AAGGTCAATGAACCAAGTACTTTCAAAGAGGTGAAACACATTTGTCAAGGTGAAACTTACAAAGGATATTCAACTACTGGTGTTTACTCAAAAAAACTGACTAATTCTGTTGGTTGTGACAGTACTTATACGTTGGATTTAATCGTACATGCACCTGTTAAAAAAGTGGAGAATAAAACGATTTGTATTGGCGAGACCTATAAAGGAAAAACAAAAACAGGATCGTATACTTTTAGTTTTACAACTTCTTATGGTTGCGATAGTACGGAGCAATTAAATCTTACAGTTCGTTCAAAAGACACTACAGTTTTTAGTAAATCTATTTGTAAAGGTCAAACGTATGAGGGTAAAAGCACTTCAGGTGTGTATTATTTAAATAAGAAGTCAGTGTATGGATGTGATAGCATCGTAAAATTGACTTTGAATGTAAACAATCCAAGTAGTTCTAACGAAACAAAGCACATTTGTGAAGGTGCTAGTTACAAAGGCTATACCAAATCGGGCACCTATACTCAAAAGCTAGTCAATAAGTTGGGTTGTGATAGTGTGTATACCTTACAATTGATTGTTCATGCACCAGTTAAAAAAGTAGAAAAGAAAACCGTTTGTTATGGTTCAACCTACAAAGGTCAAACTAAAACTGGAACGTATTATTTTAACTACAAAACATCCTATGGTTGTGATAGTATCGAACAGTTGGATTTAGAAGTGTTGACTCGCGACACAACTGTATTAACGAAAACAATTTGTAAAGGTGAAAAGTACGATGGATATAGTGAGGCAGGAAGTTACATTTATAAGAAAAAGAATAGCTTAGGATGTGACAGTGTCGTTTCACTGACATTGAATGTGAGAGCATTGCCAAAAGTTTCGTTGACTTTTAGAGAAACATTGTGTAGCAACACAGGAGTTTTCCAATTGGATAGTTTGAATGCAGGCATTCCAAAAGGAGGAGTGTTTACAGGAAATCATGTTCATGAAGAGAACCTTTTCGATCCAAAAGGACTCTCTGGAGCTGTAGCATTGACCTATACCTATACGGATGATTTTGGTTGTGCTGCCTCAATAACAAAAAATGTTCAGTTAAGCGAAGCAAATGGAACGTCAAGTTGTAAAGTGGGAGCGATAAATGAAAAAGTGAATTCAGCATTCAGTATTTATCCAAATCCAACGAATGACATCGTTACAATCAAAGCATCTGCTGAAGTATCATTGATGAATTATACTGTAACGATTACCGATGTAGTTGGCAAGCAATTGCAAACAACAAAATTACTACAAACTCAAACAGACATTTCATTGAGAAATCTGGGAGCAGTGGGTGTGTACATGGTGAATGTATACGATGCCAACGGACAGTTCATAAAGTGTCAACGAGTAGTGTTGACAGATTAAATTGTGAGTTAGTAGACTGAGTTTTTGGTTTTCAGTTGGATTAGGCTGTTTCGAAAGAGGCAGCCTTTTTTAAAATACCCACTTTTGGTTAGATTATTTTGAATTTTAAAAAAGATATTTGTAGAAACTTAAATTAAATCGAAAGTATGAAAGAACAATTGATAACTTGCTTGAACAAATTTGGTTATGAATATTCAATGAATGATAAAGTTATTTGTGTAAAACAAGATTATGCTCATAATCTTTACATTGATGTTGTTGATGAGAATCGAATTATTTTTAGCGACAAATTAGAGGGATATAATTTTTTAACTGGAAAAGTTAAAATGTCATTAAAAAAAGCCATGTTGTATAATTCGTTATCGGTGTTTATCTTTTTGGTTTATTTTTTTATTAAAAATAGTAACTCACTATTTTTTTCAAGTATTTATATTTTGATTGTAGTTAGCTTTTCATTTTGGATTATAATGTGGACTCTGTATTACCATATAAAAATGGAAAATTTAAAATTAATGGTGAATAGTTGGTTGAAATAAATTTATATGCGCTTAAATTACTGTTGATTGATTCATTTAAATCCTCAAAATTTAAGTTTTTTAATAAAACATTAAAGTTAGTTAGTAAACTGAAAATTATTTTTTTTCAGTTGATTAAGCTGTTTCATTAGAGACAGCTTTTTTTATATAAAATACCCACTTTGGGTTAGAAAAAAATCATTATCGATTCATATTTTTGTTTAAAAATTAACACTATGAATATTAAAAGAGCCATGTTTCTAATTTTTATCGCTTTGTTTTCATTAAGTTGCGAGAAAGAAAAAGTCACACCATCAACTACTTCCATACCTAATAACGACACATCTTCAGTGTCAAATACACTTGCAAAAGTTGATTTTTTTGGAGTTTATATGTTTAAGAGTGGTTATTATGAAGGAGAAAAAATCAACGATTCAAAAGTATATTTCAAATATGTAGGAGGAAATGGGAAGAAATATTCTAGTCAAAAAATTAACTCCTCAGGATTACAAGGATTGACATTAACTATTGAAGAAGGATATGTAAATAAGGAGGACAGTATTATCGTAGGGTCTATCTCAGGAACACCTTCAAAGGTAGGTAAATATTCGTTTATTATTAGTCTTGGAGGTCAAACAACAAGGTTTGATTTTGAGATTTTAAAAAAAGAAACTTCAAGTGATAAAGTTTTATTGTTGACTTCTTATGATTGGCGTGTTTTTTCCAGATCTTACAGTAATGATACATTAAAATCTATTGATCAACCTCTGGAAGAATGTGAAAAAGACGATCGAGTTAAATTTAATACGGATGCTACACTTTTGATATCTTTTGAAACTTCTCTTTGTGAGGGACAAAAATCAGGTGATAGCAATAAAAATTATTGGCGATTTGATGCACTGCAAGAGAATATAGCTATAAAAGAAGAAGGAGATACAGAGTATTCTAATTTTAAATTATTGAAATTAGATGCGCATACTTTAATTATTGAATCAGTTTTATTAGAAGGTGGTATTAGACATCGGATTGTAAATTCTTATCAACATTGATTATTAATTTAATTTTTATTTAAATGATTTTAAATTCGCAGCAATTTTATAGATATTTATTTTTGTATTTTCTATTTTTCTGGACAACTATTCCAGTAAATGCACAAATTCCAAATGTATTTAGCTACCAAGCAGTTATTAGGAATTCTAAAGGTGATTTGTTAAATAATCAGAAGGTTTCGTTAAGGATAAGTATTCTTGAAGGAAGTTCAAATTCAAGTTCAATTTACACCGAGGATCATTCAGTGACTACAAATACGAATGGATTAGTTTCAATTCAAATAGGTGGTGGAAAAACAGTTCAAGGTGATTTTAAAACAATTGGTTGGTCCAAGGGAGTTTTTTTTGTTAAAACTGAAGTAGATCTTAATGGAGGAAGTTCATATACATTAAGTTCAATAGCTCAATTGTTAACTGTGCCATATGCTCTACATGCTAAATATGCTGAGAATAGCATTCCAGGTCCGAAAGGTGATAGAGGACCACAAGGTCCTGCAGGAAAAGACGGTTCTCAAGGTATACCTGGTAAAGATGGCATTCAAGGTCCTGCAGGAAAAGACGGTTCTCAAGGTATGCCTGGTAAAGATGGCATTCAAGGTCCTGCAGGAAAAGACGGCGATTCAAAAGTTAAAGATTCAGATATATTAAATTGGAACGATTCCTATTTAAAAGCTAAATTGGCTTTTCAATGGGGGGATCATAAATTGCTTTATAAGCCAATTTGGTATTCGCCCGATTGGATGGAGATTATCAACAAGCCCTTTGAATTGAATTTTCCAAAACATAATCAAATTGTAATTTATGACTCTATTAAAATGTTATGGGTAAATAAAAAGCTTCAAGATCCATTGAAGTATAAGTTTGAAGGTTTAAAAAACGATGATTTATTGACATACGATGTTAAAGATTCCACTTGGAAAAACAAGTTTCCAATTTGGCAAAAAAACATAGATACTCTCTCTGTTTTCACCAATCCAAAATATAAAATTGGCATAGGAGTAAATAAACCAAATTATTCGTTAGAAGTTGGAGATTACATACTTTCTAATAAATTGATTTCGACTGATAATTTAGTTGGTGGTGTATTTTTAGTTGATTCAACTACGGGTATAAAAACTACTAAGTCGGGACACATTAATAATTTTGAGATTTTCGCTAATTCTCCTCAAAATCAATATGTCAATAGGGTTAACATTTCAAATAAATCATCAAACATCCGTTTAGATGAAAGTGGAATTTACATTGGGAATGAGCTAGGCTTTTTTGGTTTGGATTTATTTGAAAATCAAAATCGGTTTTCAGTGAATCTCGGATTGAATGATAATTCTGGACAAATTACAATGTCAGATTTAAACTATAATTTAAGAGTTCAGAATTATATAAATTTTGGGGTCGGTGATAATTCAGATATTTTAAGTTTAACAAATCAAGTTTTAATATGCAACGGAATGGCACTCAAGCCTGGAGGTGGTTCTTGGTCTGCTTTATCGGATAAACGCTTGAAAAGAGATGTAAAACAATTTAGTGATGGTTTAGAATTAATCATGCAATTGCGTCCTGTTTCGTTTAAGTATATAAAAGAAACTGATTATGAAGATATTGAAAAAGAGCATATCGGATTTATTGCCCAAGATGTTGAAAAAATAGCGCCCTACATGGTTCATATTTCTACAAATAAAATTGGCAGCACTAATTTTCAAGACACTCGCTTATTTGATGAAAGCGCACTTTCAAAAATATTGGTGAATGCAATTCAGCAACAGCAACAACAAATAACCGAATTAAACTCTGAGTTAAAACAAATAAAAGAGTCATTTGCAGAAGATTTAAAAAAGTTACAAGAAGATATTTTACAATTGAAAACTACTTTGAAAAAGTAAAATAGTTTTTTGCGGGATATAATGTCTTGGCAAAAATTATGTCATATAAATTTCAAGAAGTTTATCTTGATTTAAATTTTTAAATGTAGTATGTAACAGTAAACATTAACATAGCTATTATGAAAAATACAAAATTGATTTTTAAACTTTTAATTTTTTTCATTCTCAATTTAGCGCTTAAGATATATGCTCAAGAAAAGATGTCCTTTCAGTCTGTCGTTCGAAATGGGCAGGGAAAATTGGTAGTGAATAAAAAAATAGGTGTTAGGATTTCAGTATTTCAACGTACTTCTCCAGATAATCAGCAAGAATTTGTTGAAAGACATGAAGTAGTCACCAATGCCAATGGACTATTTACGTTAAAAATTGGAACAGGAATTTTGATTTATGGTGATTTAAAACACATTAATTGGACTTTTGGTGAGTATTATTTAAAGTCTGAGATTGATTTGGAAGGCGGTACGAATTATTCAATTATTGGTGAATCTGAGTTGACAGCTGTACCTATTGCATTGCAATCGAAATTTGCTGATACTGCTTCTAACGCTTTGCATTCGAATTATTCTGATACTGCTAATGTACTCACCATTTTAAAAAGAGGAACAGAGGTTGGAGTAATGAACTATTGGAATGGTTCTTCATGGATTTCATTAAAAAAAGGGATACAGAATCAATCGCTTAAGTTTTGCGATGGAAAACCAACTTGGATAGACGGAAATGTATGTCCTGGTACAATTCTTGAAATAAATACAATCAATGATTTAGGTACTCTCACTATTGGAACCGCTGCATCAGGCGTAAGTTCAGCAATTTCTTATTTAGGGGGGAATGGAGGTCCTTATCCGATACAGACAGTTAGTTCTATTGGAGTTGTTGGTTTAACCGCCACAATTCAGGCTGGAACTTTTGTGAATGGTACCGGTAATTTAACAGTTTCAATAACTGGAAAGCCATTGTTCGCGCAAATTGGAAGTTCTGCACATTTTAATTTTGTTGTCGGAGGAATTTCATTTACATTGTCTAGAAAAGTTAATTTTCCAGCTGGAACAGTAGGAGCGATTAGTTGTTCAAATTTAAATTCAACAGGTACTCTTGATCAGTCATTTCTTGCAAGTGACGTTTCCAATGTACTTTCATACTCCGGAGCAAATGGTGGAACATATACTAATCTTTCTTTTGCTTCTTCTGGTGTTTTAGGTTTAAATGCAAAGATTAATACAGGTTACTTAACAAATGCAACAGGAACAATTAATGTACAAATTTCTGGAACACCACAAACTGGAGGTGTTGCTAATTTTCAACTTACTTTAGGCGGAAAAACTTGTACCTTGTCTCGCACTGTAAATCCAAGTGCAATAGTATCTGGTATAGATTGCAGTTCAACTGGTGCCATTATTACTACTTCTCCGCTACCTAGTAATGTTCAGAATATCATAAGTTACTCAGGAGGGAATTCAGGAAGGTATGCGTCGATGGAAATACCTTCTACTGGATTAACCGGTTTAAAGGCAGTTTTAGAAGGAGGTAGGTTAGCGAATGGCAATGGTTCTCTTACAGTAAAAATAATTGGAGAACCATTGTCGTCAGGAGTTGCTAATTTTGAGTTTAATTTTGGAGGTAAAACTTGTACCTTTTCTCGCACTGTTCAGCTTCCACCTGTAACTATAGGAAGTTTAAATTGTTCTATGATAACCGTAAAAGGTTCTCATGCAGTTAATTTACCAATTAATGTAAAAGTAGAAATTCCATATGAAAACGGAAATGGAGGAAGTTATCCTAGCCAAACCTTTGTTTCATCAGGAGTAACTGGAATATCAGCGAATTTACCTTTGGGCAAGGTCAATACTGGTTCAGGTATAGTTACATTAGACCTAAGTGGATCAACATCCAAATCAGGCAATGCATTGTTTTCAATTACACTAGGAGGAAAAACTTGCCCGATTACTGTTTTTGTTCAACCAATTGCAGGTTTGGGATCGACACTCAAAGATGTTGAAAATAATGAATACGAAACTGTTTATATTGGTACCCAGCAATGGATGAAAGAAAATTTAAGAACAACAAAATACAACGATGGAACTCCGCTTTTACCATTTACACCAGATGGATGTGATAAAGAAAGTTCTTGGTTAACAAGCGGGATATATATCAAACATCCTGAAAACAATCATCCTAAAATTGGTAATTATTACAATGAAGTTTCAATTTCTTCTTATAATTCTAAAAATATTTGTCCAATTGGTTGGAGGGTTCCTCTTAGAAGTGATTTTGAAACATTGGTTTCTTATTTGGGAGGTCTTGAACTAGCACCTTCAAAATTAAGAGGTAGTGCATTGTGGGATGTTACAACTTCTGAAGGTAGCTCAATGTTTTCTGCACTTGGTGTTAGTAATATTTTTTTAAGTCTTTTACAATGCGATGAAGCTCCTCAATTTTTTAAAGCAACAAGTTTTTTCTTTCTAGATTTTGGTCTATCAGCTAGTTTTTGGATGAAAAATGAAGGTTTTACACAATACATTATTATTCCAACAACGTACTCTGGTGAGACTATTATGTTTGATGCAGTGTCAATGGAAACAGGGCATTCAATAAGATGTATTAAAGATTAAAAATATAAATTTATCAAATGAAAAGTATTTGGATTGCAAATTATAATGGAGTTGAAATTAGAATTGAAAACTCTTGGCTTAAGGGAGAATCACTTTACGTTGATGGAAAGTTACAAGATCAACAGATGAATGCATTTTCTTCAGTACTAACTGGTAAAATACAAACGTCAGAGTCTGATAAATCAATTAAGGCGAATCTTGGTGGATTCTTTTCTGTAAATTGTAGGTTGTTTGTGGAAAATGAATTAATCGAAATAAAAAAAATAAAATAAAATGAAAAAATTAGTGTACTTATCAGTAATTGTTTTTCTTTATGGTTGTCCGAAAGAAAAAGTTTCTCCATCAGTAAGCATGACTAATACTGAGTTGTTAACATCAACTTCATGGAAGTTGTATGCACTTACCGAAACTAAAAATGGAGTTGAAAAAACACAAGATTTACAAGATTGTATGAAGGATGATGTTTTGACTTTTTATGAAAATAATACCTGGAAAATTAATTCAATCTTAAAATGTGACACTTTACCGAATTATTCAAAGCCTTATTCTTGGAAATTTGATGAGAATGAAACTAAAATTTTATGGGTTTACAAAGATACATCAGGCAATTCTCTACAATACCATACTTCTACATTTAGTTTATATGAATTGACTAGAAACAAATTTACAATTGGTTATACTTCAAAAGATAACAGTGAAAATACCAATGTTAAAATGTATTTAGTTCCGAGTAACTAATTTGATTCAAGTAAAGTATTTTGTGGTTTTTTATCTTTTCGAAATTTCATTTTAGAAAAGTTCAATTGTTTTAGATACAGACAATAATTTTAAGACAGCTTAATCTTTTTGCATCAAAATTTAGATATCAACACAATAAAATCAACTAATTTCCGTTTAGAAAGCTTAATTCATCGTCGGTTTTTTAACTGATTATTTGAATTTTCGTCTTAATTTATTGAATGAAATATGAACAAATACAGGTATTTACTACTATTTTTTTCCATTGTTTGGGTCAGCAACATTGAAGCACAAACCATCAGTTTGAAAGGAGTCGTAAAAGATAGTTCACAGCAAAAATCTCCACTATCAAAAACTTTAGTGATAGCAACTCGTGTCAGAGATTCCATTTTATTAAGTTTTACTCGTACAAATTTACAAGGTGAATACGCACTCCAAAATTTACCCATCGATACTTTTCAATTAACCTTTTATCATGCAAGTTCAGATCCACATTCGTTGATAGTAATTGGAGATGTGGAGCATCGCCAATTGTTGCTTAATCCTATTTATTTAAATGCGAGAACCAAACAATTATCCACTGTAAATGTCAACGCGTACAAAGTCCCTATTTATTATAAAGGGGATACATTGGTGTATGTGGCAGATTCTTTTAAGGTCAAACAGAATGCAGTGGTAGAAGATTTATTAAAAAAATTGCCAGGAATAAACGTAAAGTCAAATGGTAAAATTACAGCTCAGGGCAAAGAAGTCAGTCGAATTTATGTAGATGGAGACGAGTTTTTCGGAAGTGATTTAACAATTGCGACCAAAAATTTAAGTTCGAGTGCAGTTGAAAATGTTCAAGTATATGAGCAACAAGTAGTATCATCAGGAAGTGAGACTACTGAACAAGTCATGAACCTTACGCTTAAAGATAACGCCAAGAAAGGATACTTTGGAAAAGTAGAAGCTGCCATTGGTCCAAATAAGTTTTACGAAGCAGAAGCATTGTATTCAAAGTTTAGAGAAAAAGAAAAAGTTGCGTTCTACTCGTTAAGTTCCAATACACCACGTTCAGGATTTGATTGGAGTGAAAGTGATAAGTTTAGTATGGGGAATCAGAATACAACCGTTGTAGATGACAATGGAGATGAATCCTTCAGTTATGAAGAGAGTAGATCTTTGAATGGCATCCCGCAGACACACAAAGGAGGAGTTCATTATCAGAATAATTTTGGAAAAAATAAAAAATCAAAATATGTAATTGACTATACATTAACCAATAAAGAAATGATTTCAAAATCTGAAAATAGAAATCAGTATTTGTTAGATGATACCACTTATTTTTCTTCAGAGACAACTACAAATAGAACTTTAAGTACGCAACATATTTTGAAGGCATCGATTCAATTTCAGATTGATTCATTGACAAAATTAAGCTATACACCTTCCATAACAAAAAAAGATGAAACTATAGGATTAAAACAATTGCTTGGATTTGAATCCAGTCAATTTGAATTGGTGCGTTCGAATGCAATTTCAAATTCCACTCAGACGAATCAACTTTCTTACACACATGATTTTAGTTTGACAAAAGAATATAAAACAAAAAAACGAATTTCAAGTATCCGAGGATATGTTTTCTTTGATACCCAAAAAAATGAAATAGAATTAGAAAATGAAAATCGATTTTTATTGAATTCATCGAACACTGTTAGCCAGCAACAAGAAAAAAATAACCAACGACAATTAAATTATAATTTTATTGAGGCATCTCATTATGAGCCATTCATGAAAAGAATGAAATTAGGTGTTCGTTATCAGTTTAAACAAGGTACTACTTCAACGGACAATCAAACGAATGATATTAAAGATGGAATTATCATCGGAAAAAATCTGGAATTTTCAAATAAGTTTAAAACGAGTAATTTTTTTCAGAGTATAAGTCCGGCAATAATTTTTAATTCTAAGTCTTTTGATTTCTCTATTTATCCAATGGTTAAGATGATAGGAAATACAACTAACAACCTCGATAATTCTGTTTCTTCAGCACAAAACACCACGCAATTTGTTCCTTTTTTGAGTTGTAATTACAAACACCCATCCAATTTCAATGTCAATTTCCGTTTTACAGCTGATTCGAAATTACCATCAATTCAACAAATTAGACCACTTGTTGATAATACAAATCCTAATATTGTGTTACAAGGTAATCCATTTTTAAAACCGAATAACGAACAAAAGATAGATTTACATATCTATAAATATTCTATGATTTCACAATTTTATTTTTATATCGGTGGATCTTTCAATATAAAACAGAATGATTTTGCAACTTTCACTGTGTTTGATAAATTAGGACGAACATTTTCAAAAACAATCAATACAAACGGAAATTATACTGTGTCTCAAAATTTGGATTTTAACATTCCTATTTACAAGAATCATTCATTTCTAATAAGTAATTATTTCAATTATTCGCATTCGACAAATTTTATTGATTCTCAAAAAGTTGAGACAAATTTTGTTACTAGTTCACCTACCGTTGGTTATAGTTTTTATACTGATTCACTTTCATATGGAATTAATTATGGTTATAATTTTATTGGTACTAAAAGTACAATTAGCAGTAATTCGGATCAATTTGTTTATTCTGAAGTGATAACAGCTACAGCAAAGTGGCGATTACCGCTGAAAGGATTTACCATTGAGGCTTCTTTATCCAATACACGAAATTCCAAACGCGAAGACGGTTACAATTTGAACTTTTTAATCGCTAATTTATCCTTACAAAAATCGTTTTTTTCAACAGAAAATTTAGCTGTAAAATTTGAAGTTTTTGATTTATTCAATCAAAATATTGCTACCAATCGAATTGTTAACCAAAATATCATTACGGATAATAAGACGAGTATTATCTCGAGGTATTTTTTACTACGACTTACTTATAAATTTAACCATACAAAAACAAAAGAAAATGACTACTAAATACAAGCTCGTCGGATTGGCATTTTTTCTTTCATTATTTTGTGTTGCACAACAAACTTATGGAACTATTTATTTCGAACGAAAAACAAATTTAAAAAAGTTAAAGCAATGGGATCTTCCTATGTATAAAGATTACATTGAAGAATCGCCTACGGTAACAGAAAATTTCCTTTTGCAATTTAATGATACTTGTTCTTTCTATGATTACGAAGAAAACCAATCTCAAATAAATGGTTGGATGACCACGAAAACTTCTTATTATAATTCGATTAATTCGCAAGCACGTATCGTCAAATTTGATTTTTGGGGAGAAGAAATTTTTATCCAAGATACCACAAAATCCATCGAATGGAAGATTACTAACAATAAAAGAACAATAATGGAGTATGAATGTGTCAAAGCAATCTGGCAAAAAAACGATTCAACACGTTTGTATGCATGGTTTACTCCTATGTTGCCGGTATCAATTGGTCCAGATGGGATTTCAGGTCTTCCGGGAGCTATTCTTGGTTTAGCTAGAGAGGATGGAAGTATCGTATATTTTGCCAAACGCTATACCAATGAATTTGACATTAAATCTATTCGTAAGAATATAAAAACGAATAAACGTATCTCAAAATCGACTTTTTTTAAAAAATTAGATGAAAAGTTATCAAATGACGAACAGGGTAGATTTTTCTTAGTTGATATTAAACGTTGGTTTTAAACTAAAGTTAAAATTGATAGAATTGAATAATCCTAAAAAGTCTATGGAATCAAAAAAAGGTGTCTATTCAATGACAGACACCTTTTACGCTTAAGTTTCGTACATAAATTATTGCATTTGCAATAAATATTTCAAATTTACTTTAGAGTCTATGATTTGGTGTAATTCATCGATACTAACTCTAATCTGCTGCATTGTGTCTCTGTCACGAACAGTCACTGTATTGTTTTCCATGGTTTCATGATCTACCATCACACAAAATGGAGTTCCGATTGCATCTTGTCTTCTGTAACGTTTCCCTGGAGAATCTTTTTCATCGTATTGACAATGGAAATCAAATTTCAATGCATTGAAGATTTCTCTTGCCTTTTCAGGTAAACCATCTTTTCTGGTTAGCGGCATGATTGCCACCTTGTAAGGAGCAAGGGCAGGTGGTAAAGCCAATACAGAACGTTCTGAACCATCTTCTAATTGTTCGTTTTTAAGTGCATTGCTCAATACCGCTAAAAACATACGGTCTAATCCAACGGATGTTTCAACAACATAAGGAACATAACTTTCGTTTAGTTCAGGATCAAAAAACTGTAATTTTTTACCTGAAAATTGTTCGTGTTGTTTTAAGTCGAAATCAGTTCGTGAATGAATTCCCTCTAATTCTTTGAATCCCATAGGGAAATCGAACTCAATGTCACACGCAGCATTGGCATAATGTGCTAATTTAATGTGATCATGGAATCGGTAGGAATTATCACCTAATCCTAAGGCTTTGTGCCATTTAGAACGAGCATCTTTCCAATATTCGTACCATTTCATTTCTTCACCAGGTCGTACAAAAAACTGCATTTCCATTTGTTCAAACTCACGCATACGGAAGATGAATTGTCGCGCAACAATTTCATTTCTAAATGCTTTTCCAATTTGAGCAATTCCAAAAGGGATTTTCATACGACCTGATTTTTGCACATTTAAGAAATTCACAAAAATCCCTTGTGCAGTTTCAGGTCTAAGATAGATTGTTGCAGCATCACCCGCTACAGAACCTAATTCAGTCGAAAACATCAGATTGAATTGGCGCACTTCCGTCCAATTTTTTGAACCACTAATTGGGCAAACTATTTCTAAATCTACGATTAATTGACGCACACCTTCTAAATCATTGTTTTCGAGAGTAGTACGCATTCTGTCTTCGATTTCAGTGATTTTTTGTGTATTACGAAGCACATTTGGATTGGTTGCCAAAAATTGTGTTTCATCGAACGCTTCCCCAAATTTTTTCGCTGCTTTTTCAACCTCTTTGTTGATCTTTTGTCTGATCTTTTCAATGTGCTCTTCAATTAACACATCAGCTCTGTATCTTTTTTTAGAATCTTTATTGTCAATCAATGGATCATTGAATGCATCAACGTGCCCAGATGCTTTCCAAGTCGTAGGATGCATAAAGATAGAAGCATCAATACCCACAATGTTTTCATGCAATTGGGTCATTGATTTCCACCAATAATTTTTGATATTATTTTTTAATTCAGAACCTAATTGACCATAGTCAT
>CALPOI020000028.1 GCA_943325145.2 Candidatus Planktophila lacus
ATCACATTGTACCAAGATCAACTTGAGAATTTTAGAGCTTCTCTTACTGAACTTTCGACTTCATTGAATTACACTGATCGTGCACCGTTGGAGTTGTTGCACGATGCGCGATTTCAAATGAAGCAGATTGATTTTTTGTTCCGTTATTTGGAGCCTACGTTGTATAAAAAAGTGAATGGTCCTTTGCCTGTTGAATGGGAAACGGAGGTATTTGAAAAGTATGAAAAGCCTTATAAACGTGTTGGTGGTGGGTTGACGTTAGCAGAAGGGGCTTTAGAGGAAGTGACTGACAGTTCTAGAATCGCTGCTAAATTATTGGTACAAGATGCGCTCAATGTTTTGGATACCTATACTTCAGATTCGTTGTTAACTGTGCTTTCGAATCCAGAACATCTTTTTTTTGCGAATCGTTTGTATTTGTTGAACTTAGCTACCATCTATACCACCGGATTTGAATGTCCTGACACCAATCAGATTGTACCAGAACTAAAAAGCATGATTCACGGTGTGAAAGAGTTCTATCTAAAACATAACTTAACGCATCAGCGTTATCTTGTATCTACCAACTATTTAGAATTGTATCAAAAAATGATTTCGTTTGTTGACCAACAACCTAATTCTTATTCCACTTTTGATCATTTTACTTTTATTCGTGATTACGTTAATCCATTGTTTCAATTGAATCAAGAATTCATACTGAATTATCAATTGCGTTCGAAGAGTTTCGTGGATTATTCATTAACAAAAACGGCTACCTCCATTTTTAGCAAACAACTTTACAATGGTCAGTATACCAAAGGAATCTATGCGCAAATTTCTGACCCTCTCCTTCTGAAAGAATTGGAAGAATTTGGAAAAACATTGTTTTTTGACCCCCTACTTTCTGGAAATAATGAGCGATCTTGTGCAAGTTGTCATCATCCAGATCAAGGATTTACACAAAATAATCGTCCAACGGGAATCCATATCGATGGCGTTAAGTCACTCGAACGAAATTCAATTTCTCTGATCAATGCACAGTTCAATCATTTGATTATGGTAGATGGTGCTCATACGACACTTCAAGATCAAGCTATCGGGGTAATCACAAATCCAGAAGAAATGAACAGTCAGTTGGATGAGGTGCTACAAAAAGTACTATCGTGTAAGGAGTATAAAAATACGATACAAAAATTAATGAAATTTACACCGCAAGAACCAACACCATCCATTCGACACATTGCTTCAGCATTGACTTATTACTATGGTACCTTGGGAAATTATTTATCACCATTTGACGATGCAATGAACCGAGTTTCAAAGGTAAATAAAGCGGTGATAAACGGGTTTAATTTATTTATGAGTCGTTCCCAGTGTGCAACCTGCCATTTTGCGCCACAGTTCAATGGAGTTAAACCTTCGTACATTGGTTCAGAATTTGAGGTTTTGGGAGTGCCACATGATACTTTGTATCGAAAGTTAGATGCAGATATAGGCAGGGCAAAAGTGTATCCAGAGATTGAGACCAGACATGCCTTCAGAACAGGAACACTTCGAAACATAGCAAAGACAGCTCCTTACATGCACAATGGGGTATTCACTACCTTGGACCAAGTGCTTGAATTCTATAATCAAGGGGGTGGAGTAGGACGTGGATTTGAACTTCCAAATCAAACACTTTCTTCTGACCCATTGCAGTTAACGTCGTTTGATAAATCTCAATTGATTGCGTTTATGCAATCTCTTACAGAGGCGATACCGCAACAAATTCCTCCTCAGAAGTTACCACTTTCAAAAAATAAATCGTTGAATTCACGAAAAGTGGGAGGAACGTATTAAGTAAACTCGTATGAAATTATTTTTAAGTATTGCATTGGTTGTTTTGGTAGTAGTTGGTTGTCAACAACCACAAATCGTGACCTATAATTTATCTGACAATCATCCACTATTGCCTGAATGTGAACGAGGGAAAGCGTTGTATTTGATCTACTGTTCCAAATGCCACAATGAAGGACGACGCAAAGACATTATACCTGATTTTGATGGGCGACAATTGTCGGCGTATACGATTCGTATGTCCAATATGAGACACGACACTTCTTTGACGGAAGAGCGTATTCCAGAACAAGAGTTAGAGACCATTCTTACTTTTTTCATGCATAAAAAGAAAAATCAAGTTGCTAAATCGAAGCGATGAGTAAAGGCACTGATACTTCTTTTCAGAGCTAATTTATTGAAGGAAAATTTTATTGATTTTAGTTTTACGTTTAAAATTATTGTTGATTTATTAGACATTTTTATATAAAATAACTGAACTAATAAATTTTTACATATATTTAAGAAATGAAAATTTAAAATTATGAAAACTTTTCCCAATCAAGCAGTTGAAGCTGTAATTCCAGTTAGTTTTACTTCTTCCCAAGAATTAATTCAAGCCATATTACCAGCATTTCTAAATTTAGATGTTGCGACTACAAAAGATTTATACTTTGGAAATACTATTCCAGGAGAACATGTTGCTAAAGCATCTGGTTGGATGAATTCTCAACTCACTTCAGATGAAATAATTTTACTTTATGCTGATAATTCTTTAACTCCACTAGGAATAGGTGTTGAATCTACAGTATTAACCAACAAACGTGTTTTAAAAGTTTCTGATGACAAATACACTTGTCTTAATTTCTCGGATATTAAAAAGATTTTATATTCTGTAGAAACCAATAAAGGTGTACTTGATACTGGAGCGAAATTATTCTCAAAAGTTGGTGGTTTTTTTGGTAAAAACGAGGAAGTTACTCCTATTGAAAGAAGGCCTATTGACGAAGGACTTCAATTATTTGCCACAATTAATTCACATATCCAACAGGATGATGATTTAGAATTTTTTGCAGATGAAGTAGCATTAGATTTATTTAATAATCGTGTTGAAATTATTCATTTTTTATATCTTTTAACTAAAGATGAAAAATTCAAACAACAGTTGATTGATTTAAAAGTGGATGCAAAATTTAAAGGGCATTCAGACAAATTGTTGATAGATTATCCAGAAGAAATTAAACTAGCTTATCTAAAAAATCTAGCTATATTAATACATGCTGATGGAGAGGTGAATACCTTAGAAGTTTCCAATTTGTACGAGCGCTTTTATGAGTTAGGGTGCAGCCCAGAAATTCGATCTGAAGTAACGCAATGCTTAACGGAAGAAGTGAATGCCTTAACTTTTTTCGAAGAATTTAAAGCCCTAATATCTTCTTATCATATATCTCACCAATTGACCCTTGTTCACGCAGTATTAACTGATTTTTATAAAATTGCAAAATCTACAAATGTTGTAATAAGTGATCCTGATTTGGAAGTGATTAAAAATTATGTTTCGCTTTTTCATATCAGTGAAACAAATCGGAAAGCATGTGAGGATTCTGTAGATTATTTATTTAAACTTCAAAAAGGAGAAATTACCCCTGATGAATTTAAGAAAAAAATGGCATCAGTTTCTGGAACACTTGCTGCAGGAGGTATACCTATTGTTGTGCTTTCATTTGTTGGTGTAGCAGGCTTAGGTGCCGCTGGAATTACTTCGGGATTAGCAGCCATGGGATCACTAGTAGCTTTTATACCAGGTATAAATGCAATGGTAGGAGGTATTTTAGTTGTTGCAGGAATTGCATACGGAATTAAGGCAGGCGTAGATTATTTTTCTGGAGCAGAGGAGCGAGAAATTAAAAATAAACGCGAGGCATTGATACAAAAAATCTTGCTGAATCAACAAGAGAAAATAAATTTATTAAATGAAGATATGAATCTTTTAACAGAGCGTTTAACGAATGCCATTGTAGATGTTGAAAAGAATTCACAAATGATTCAGAAAATTAAAGACCGCTTAGAATTGTTTCAAAACGCATTGAAAAGTTCAAAGAATAAATTAGAAGCAGATCAGTTAGAAGCCAAAAAATTACAAACAGCTTAATTGAATGAAAAAGAACGAAAAGGAAGAAAAAGTAGCTTTATCACAACATCATCAACTCAATCAACTTGAGCAGTTAAAACAAGAGGCTGAAAAAGCGTTGAATGATATTGAAGAAGCAAATTCCTCTTCTAAAGAAAATATTCAAAATTTGGAGGATGAACTTTTGTCTTTGACAGGTATGTTTGATGAATTATCCATCGAAGAACTTGAGCTGTTAAGCAGTATTGATGATGAAGAAATAATTATCAATGAATCGGAAATTAAAAGTAAGATTGGGTCTAAGTATAATTTCCCTCAATTACCAACCATTGATTTTAAAGATTTTGATTCATTAGAGGTTTCTTCTTCGGAATATTTGAAGTTAAATTCTTTAACAACTAACGAAGATCCTCTTTTTTTGATGTTGTCAGCTACAGATGTAAAAGAAGTCTTAACTGAATACAAAGATAAGTATGGTGATGTAATTCCTGATGCTTATGATTATGGAATTATGGGGATTGCAGGTTTGGTTGGATTGGTTTGTAATACTTTTTTTGAGAATAAATCTAAATATGCAGGTACGCATCAAGAGCTAATTAAGTCGGTAGGTACTTTAATAATTTCTAATTCTAAGTTTAAGGAGACATTTTTTCAGAATATTCTTTTCCTAAAAGAACACATTCATTCAAAAATAAATCTTGATATTACTGATAAATTGGAGAAAAACCCATTTTTATCCAATTTGTTCAGTTACATAGTATCAAAGCACATTGAAAAAATACATCAAAAAAATGAAACGTCCTTAACCATTGATTTAGAATCTAAAACTCTAAATTTAAAAACGATTAGCCCTTCTCAACTTATTAATTTATGTGTTGACGATTCATCTACTCAAAAAGTTATTGCACTAATTGATATTCCCCCTTCTGAATTGAAGGAGTACATTGAATCGTTCAAATTTGAAGACATTGATTTAAGAAGCTTGATAGAGGTTGTTTTTTCTTCCACAGATATTGTTTCAACGATTGAATCACAAACTGGTGTAAATAATTTAACTGAAATAATTGATGGTTTTTTGATGATTTATGACTTAGTATCAGGAACTACTGAATTTAACTTAGATGTTTACGAACAGCTTCAACAATTAATTTCTAAAGTGATTGATGATAGTGGTGAGACAATGAATCTGAAAAAACCAATGGAATGGGTTGAAAATCAAATATCTTTTGATTTGATACAAATGGTTCATTCTGTTTATGAGCAGTTTGAAGCAGTAGATTCAACTTCTACTATTGAACAGTTAATTGTAAATAATGATTTTATTCAAAATCAATTAATTGAATTACTTCAAAAAGAAGTGAATAAAAAAGATTTTAGTATCCATGTATTTGGCGAAAAAATTGAAGTTTTTAATGATTTAATTAAAGAAGAAACATTTTTAAGCGAGTTGTCTCAATTATTACTTCAACTTAAAACATCCAGCAGTAGTTCAGAAGATTCAAAAGTGATGGATTTAGTTAAAAAATGGTCGGTTGAAAAAGTGAAATATATACTTCAACACAATCAAGTTTTGAATTTTAAATTAATTAGCGATTTATCAGTTGAAGATTTTAAAAAGTTGACAGAAATATTAAAAATTGATTTCTCGAGTATTAAAGAAACTGGAATAGGTTTTTTCCTTGCAGAAGCTATTGTTAAGCTATGGGTGGTAATTAGAGATAACAAATCTATAGCTGATTTTAAACAGGAGCCATTTGCAGTTAAATCATCATATCTTTTGTGTGGAGCTCATTTGATTAGCAACACCAAAGGATTTATAGATTTGGCGGTGTCAAAAAACCCATCAAATATTAATTATAATACATTGAAAATGTCAATTCAATATGGCTTTAAAGCTTACAATGAGTCTTTAAAAAGAGATCAACAAATAGAAGCTGATTTTAACGAAACATTAAATAATATTTATTTAAATTCCTTTTAATTACTATTGTTTCTAGTTGATTTATGTTAAGAGTACCAATAGTTTTTCAAATTGATTTTTTGAATAATTGTTGGTACTCTTTTTTTTGAGTTATTTAAATTTTAACAAAGCGATACTTAATTTTATTCATGAATAAAGTCAATAGTACCTTAGTATTCAATTAGTTTTCATTTGTTAAAAAATTCACATTAAGCATTTTTTCAAAATGCAAAAAATCTTCTTCATTCATTTTAATCATCTTATTTTTAGTTAAATTTAATTCGTCTTTGATAGGTTTGGTTATGCTAATGTGATCATCAAGCCTTCGTTCGGCTTTATAGAAATTTTGACGACTGATTTTTGGATTCAAGTAATGATTAAAAGAAGCCATAGGTTCCGCACTAATTCTCTTACTTAAATCGATGAATTTTTCAATGTACTTTAAAAAAGTCATAATTTTTTTTATTCTCTTTTTAAGAATTTCATTTTCATTAAATTGACTTACCTCTAGTTTTTCTTTCAATTGGTTAATTTTCACTGAATTTTTCTTTAGAAAAGCAATTTCAATTGCTACTAAAAAAGGTCCATACATTAAATTTTCCTCAAGTATTTTATCACAAAATGATTCCAAAAATGCAATCTGTTCTTTTATAGTTAGTACTTGATCGTTTTGTATGCATAATTGTAGGTTTAATAAAGCTTCTTTATAAAATTCATTTTCTTCACAGTATAACTCTATAGCAGAAATTGAATCATGAAAAGCACTAATAAAATCTTGTTCGTATTGAAAACAAATGGCTCTTTTTTGGTGAATATATGCCATTCTGTCTTCTGGAAGTTCTTGGGTTAAAAGAAAGCTGAATGTTTGGATACCTTTTTTGAATTGAAAATTATTGACATAAATCATTCCGATTAATTCAATGCAAAATAAAAACTCTTTGTCATCGTATGGCACTAAAGTCAAGAGGTGTATCGCGTCTTGTTCTCTGGATTCATCAATTAACATCATTGCCTTAGTAAGCAATATCGTTCCATTCAAGGTATAAACATCGATAATTTTATCAATAGTTTTTGAAATGATTTTTTTTCTTTTACCGTTGTAACAAACTTCCAGCGCATTCGATAAATCATTTACATTGTAAATTTGATTTATTTTTTCCCAATCTTCTTTTGAAACATAATTTAAGATTTCAACAGCTTGTTTAAGTGTCATAATTTCTTAGTTAATTTAATTTGTTTATGAGGAATATTCAATCATTCAAAATTAATTAAATGTTATTAGTTTTTTTATTAACCTTTGATTTCTAGCATTGAAGTTATTAACAAAAAGGTTTATTTTTTTAGCATTAAAGTTAAATGCAAATCATACAAAAAAATAATTATATATTTTAGTATCCCAAATTGAACGTGTAGAAATTCATGACCAAGAAATTATTAATTGTCGCAGGGATTGTTTGTTTATTAGCTGTTGCGCTTTATTTTATTCCAATTACATTCAATGCAAGATTGGACTATTTAACGGACAATAAAAAATTCGATCAAGCGTATAAAATGATTGAGGAAAACGAAGATCTAAAAAAAGATGTCGCTGCTTACAATGCGGCAAAGCTTAAAGTTTTTTGTTTAGACAAATCAGTACCGATATCAGAAGTATTTAGCGCACTTAATTTTTTGGATCATTCAATTTCATTCAACTGGAAAAATGAATTAAAAAACAATTACAGTAGTTTAATTATCAATAAATTAAAAAAATTCAGTTCTTCTGAAATTTCAAATGGATTAGCACTGTTAACAACTAAAAATTCGCATTCTTGGTACAATTCTATTTTATTTAAAGCATTTAAAAAAACAGCTCTTAAAGAACAGTCAGTGTCTGCTTGGAACAATTGTATCCTGTTTTGTCCAAAGGCATCTGAAGTTGAAAGGTTTACTATTAAGCGAAGAAAACTTTATTTTGATTCAGTTGCACTCAAACGTTCGAATGTATCTATTGAAGGCGTTATTGAAAAAAATCCTTGTTACATTCCAATTTTAACGAAAATGGATAGAGTCTATGACCGTGCATTTTCCATAAATGAATTGTATAATCCAGAATTTCCAAGGACCAATTTTTTATCAAGAAGATACATTGTTGGTGATTTTAATTCCACCGATGCTTCTGGTAATTGTAGAGGTAGTTTTGATTTATTTGCAAAGAATGACAAATTGAATGAATTTCAAGATTTTATTAAAGATCTTAAAAAAGACCGTGTAAATGTAAAGGACACGAGTTCTTTGATTAAATGGTACAAAGGATTGTCTAATGTAAAGAAACGCACCCATTTTAATGCTTATTGGATGTGGAGAAATTATTACGATAAAGTTGAAAAATTTAGAACGGCACCGTTGAAAAGAGATCCTGTTATCACAATTGGTGGTGTGGACTATTGTATTGGACAGCGATTGTGTTTATGTGAAATTCAAAACGATACCATTAAAATGGTTGCTCAATTCGTAACTTCTTCGAGAAATGTAAAATTGTACCATGGCCCTTTAAGAGATTACGATCGCCAACCACGATATTATGCGCCTAAATGTGTCATTACTTCCCGATTTTGGGATAGTCGTTTACCTTATGATTCTTTAGATACTAGAAGAGACGCAATTATGAAAGGAGGGAGTAAACTTGTTGTGAGGTATAAAGGAAGAGTAAAGTTACCTAATTTTATGAATATGAAACCTGACAAGGATTATCCTGGCTCCCAAGTTTTTAGTAATGGAATACATGAGTTTGCAGTAGGAGGAAGGGCTCCAGGATTTTATATGGGAACACCAATCAGTCTTGGATGTGTTAGGTTACATTCTTACCCTTCCAGATTTTTACGTTGGTGGGCACCTAATAAAGCTAGGTTCTTTATAAGTTATCAATACAAGAACTATGTTCAAAAGTACATTGACCCGAATAAGAAGCCTGACACTTGTGCTGTAAAACCTTTGTAGTTTTTTTAGTTACTTACAATTTCACCTTTAGTATTTATTATTACTTTCTTAGGATGAAATATTTGAAGATGAAAGCTGCCTATCAAGAAACTATTATTAAGTTATTGGGGAAACCACCTAATTCAGCTAAATCATTATCATCAAATCTGAAACTGAAGGTTTCCTCAATGTCACTACGAGATAGATTTTTCCAACCCCATGTGGCCCTTATAGGGCCTTCGAAATTGTCTATATAAACACATTTATCTATGTGTTCAACCTCTTGATAAAGAGCGTATTCGTTTGTGTCTCCTGCCCATATTTTCGTAACAATATGATTTTGATTAATAATTGCGAATCCTGAAGGATGTTTGAAACCTGTCATATTTACTAAAATTCCGTGAAGCCATTTAAACGGTTGATGGAATACATTAGCCTCTTCCATTGCCCTCGGGTCATATCGACTGTCTATAATCAATTTTTTTTGTTCCATATTAATAGTCTTTTAAGCTGAATCTCATTACTTCGTTTAAATGACGCCCAACGGCAGTTCGTCGAAAAACCTATTTCAAGGCCTAAATTTAAATCTTAAATCTAAAAAAATAGCAATTTTAAGCGACTTTATAATCTAGTTATTGAATTTTGGGTAAATATTATTTTGGTGTGCTAGCATATTTTTCTGGTTCTATATGGAATACTGTGGGTAGTTAAATTTTAGCTTCCCTGCTACAAAGTAAATCATATTAACCCACATTATTCATAGTCAAATTTTAAATTTAGATTCGAGCCTTGCTAAAGTAGGTTGGATCAATTTTACCGTTATCTTCCTTGTTTCTTGAATTTATTTGATGATTTTTTTTGAAATTTATATAAACTCATTTCCTTTTTAGAGATAAAAAACAGGGTTTTTCACAACAAGACATACTTTTCTCGAGCTTTTCATCTTTTTTGATGAAAAGCTTATTTTAAAGTTATGAGTTTTTGGAACAAATCCTGGTATACGAAGGATTTAGAGAGCATATAGTAAACTCTTCTTTTTGTTACCTTTATAGTTGCACCAACTTTTAACAAATAGGTTCTGATTGAAGACACTTGCCATTTTTTAGCTGTTTCATCTGAAATAATAGCAATTTCTTCCTTGATTAATCTGAAAAATTCATACGTCAATGAACTTGCTATTAATCGAAATAAATTAGCAAGAAAACCTTGATTAGATAAACGATTCGAAAAACACATGTTTTTAACTTCTTTTATTCTGTTTTCACTTGCATCGCCTTTTTTCACATAAAAATCAAAGTAGATTTCACGAGCATTTTTTTCTTCGATATTACTTACAAAATGACGGATATTCATTCCTATACCTGTACTTTTTATCTTTGCATAGCATGTTTGAGGTAATGACCAACTTTTTGCTTGATAGGTATATTTGATGAAATGTTGGTGTTTTAATCCTTGCTCAAGATAAAGTTTTCTTACCGCTTTTTCAACGCGCTCAACTTTCTTTTTTAAAATCTCGTTACTAGAAATTCCCGTGGCAAAGAATAAATTATATTGATGAGCTACTTTATAAAAGGCAGGACCACTAAATCCACTATCTGAACGAATAGTAATTTTGATAGTTGGATATTTTGCTCTTATTTTTTGAACTATTCGTCTAAGAATTCCTGGATACCATTTATTTGAATGGCTATTACCTGGTCGTAAAACAGGAACAATAATTTGACCTGTATCACCATCATGAAAAAACAATTCGTTGTACATAAACTGTCCATAAAACCCATTAAACATTGATAATTGTTGATTGCCATGAGTTGGATCATCTGTTCCATCAACATCGATGATCACTTCATCTCTTCCCTTTAGATTCTCAACGTATCTATCAATAAAATCATAGCAAATAGAAAAAATGCTTTGTTTATCAAAACAATTTTCAAATCTTGAAATTGTTGATTGTGATGCCATTTCTCCTGATAATACATCTTTGAATAGAGGATCATTTTTTAAGTGTCGAACATCATTTACGTCATCATATCCCTGAATCATCATAAAAACACGTTGTTTTAATTGGGGATATCTTTCGTAAACTGTAAATAATGGATTACGGTGGTCAGGAATAAAATTACTCACACGTTTTAGTAAACCATGCTTCCGTTCAACCTTCTCTAAATATACTATTGCTCCATCAGAACTAATCTCTTGAGAAGAAAAATCAACAAAAACCTCTTGTTTTCCTCGATGAAATGCGCTATTTTTAGATACTCATAATTGGGGGTCTTTAAACTTCTATTTTTTGACCTTAACTAATTCAAATATAGTAATTTAATCCCCAATTATCTTGTTTTTCATGAAATTTTCGGGTTAACATATATCGATTTTTGTCATGTAGTTAGTTTAGTTATTTAATTCACAATAAGAAAAAATAAAGCAAATGATAGGACAAATTATATTAAATTACAAAATTGTAAGTGAATTAGGGACAGGTGGAATGGGAAGAGTTTATAAAGCAATTCACATACACCTGAATACCAATGCTGTAATAAAAGTTTTACATAATCATCTTGCTGGTGATAAAAATATCCAATCACGTTTTATTCAGGAAGCCAAAATTTTAGCAACATTAAACCACACCTACATTGTAAAATTTCTTAATTTTGAAATTTCTTCAAAAGGTTTAATAATTATAATGGAATATGTAGAAGGTTTTGAATTGACATTTTTAAGAGAAAAAACAAAAACTAATTATCTAAACACTGCATTAAAAATATTTTTGAAAATACTAGAAGCATTCTATTATGCTCATAAACAAAATATTGTACACAGAGATATTAATCCATCAAATATTTTAGTAGACAAAAACTTTAATCCTAAAATATTAGATTTTGGAATTGCAAAAGTTTTAAACTCAGAAAATCTTACTCAATTCACAAGTATTATCGGAACATCCACATACATGAGTCCCGAACAAATAACTAATTCTCAAAGCATTGATTTCAAAAGTGATATATATTCATTGGGTGTTACTATGTACGAACTTATTACAGGATTACGTCCATATGGTACAACTTCTTCACTATTTGAACTTCAAAATAAAATTGTTAAAGATGACTTAATTGACGCTTCTTTAAATCTACCTGAAATTCCAAGTTCCCTAAAAGATATTATAAGTAAATCAACTCAAAAATTACCTTATGAAAGATTTCAAAATATTAATGAGTTTATCAATGCTATAAAGGGAGTTGAATTATCGGATTTCATTGACTTAAATAAAACACAATTGAAGTTTGAAAATACGAACAATAAATTTGTAGAATATGGTGAATTATATGAGAATATGCGCAAAGTTTATGACGGTTTAGGTTGGGGATATATTAATGAAAAAGGAGAACAAATAATTTCTTGCAATTACTCAAAAGTACATGATTTTCATTGTGGTTTTGGAATTGCAGAAAGTGAACATACAGGTAGTTATTCAATAACAGTATTTAATGCAGAAGGCTTTGAAGTTGCCAATTATAATACGTTTCCAAATCCTTATTTAAAATCAACTTATATTCCTCAAAACTACGAAGAAAAAAGTTTCTTTTTAATTCCTATTTATAGCCCAATCTTTTTGAAATATTCTATGATTGAGAAAAAATATACAGCTAAACTTTCTTGCTGTAATTTTATTTATTCCAAATATAAAAATATATACTATTATGTATATGAAACCAATACAAATAATACGGATTTTTTAATATTATTTGAAAATGGATATAAACTTACTTATGGATATAAACTTACTTACGGCACACAATTATCCGGCAAAACAAAGGAAATTATTTTATCAGATCCAGAGAATGGAGGAACATCAATGATTACTCCATTTTCAGAAATTGTTTGTTTTTCCTGTAGTACTTGGATCGATAATTCAGACTTCCCAAAAAAATATAAGGTTTATGATATTGAAACGGAAAATGATATTGAAAACTTTTTACGCTGTTTTCTGGAAGATTTTTATACTGATTTCAATAATGAAATAAATACTTTTAAAAAATTTAGTAGTTCCAAAATGGAATATTGGTTAAATAAAATGGAACTTCTTAGAAAATATTTACTTAACTTAAAATCAGAAGGAAATTAAAGTTCATAACATAAAGAAAACTAGTAGAAAAAGCCCAAAATTAAAGCCAAGTACGTGGGCTTTTTTTGTTAATTCGTACTGGCCGAGTATCTCGCTTTTCTATTAGACGGAAAAGTAATATATTGTGTATTTTATTTTTCGTTTCTATTCTTATTACCTAAATTCAATTAATAAATGCAACTTTTGGAAAAGCTGAGATAAATATTTTTTCAGAAAAGAGAAGAGAATAATCTCTTCCCTTTTGCTGAATGGTAAAATTTTCTCAACTTGCGCCTCGTCCAAAAATTGCAAAGTATGGGTCATTTAACCTTAGAACAAAGATACACAATTCAGGTATTATTAAAAGAGGGCTTAAA
>CALPOI020000029.1 GCA_943325145.2 Candidatus Planktophila lacus
CCATTTGCATCAGTTACTGTAAAATTGTATGTTGCTCCTGGTGCTAATCCTGTGATTGTTCGACTAGATGTGCTACCTGTGATATTTCCTGGATTGATTGTCCAACTACCTGATGGCAATCCGCTCAATACTACACTTCCTGTTGGTGTTGTACATGTTGGTTGTGTTATCGTTCCTACTAATGGACTTACTGGTGCAGCATTAATTGTTATATCAAATGTTGGCTGACAAGTAGTTGATTCTTCTAAAGTTATTGTATATTTTCCTGCAACTGTTATTTTTGAAATATCAAGACTTCCAGTTGTACTATTCAATGCCGCAAGAGATCCTACATTCGAAGGTGAAATTTTAAAAGTTGCACTAGAATTACTAGAATTTAATTTCGTTACTGAAAGTATAGTGTTTTTTTGACAAATTGATGCTAATGGATAGCTAATTGTAGCCTGACAATTATTTACATACTTTACTGGACACGAGCCAGAAACAGTAGGACAATTTGTAGTAGTTACATTTCCTGCATCTCTCGACTGACCATCAATTGAAACTGTTCCAGTAGATTTAGGAGAGCCTGACTTTGTAATAGTTATTGTACCTGGAGAAGACAGATTATTAAAAATAAGATTTATACTAGAAGAAACACCTTGTCCAAAAGTACAATTATCTGCAGTAAACTTCCCTCTTCTAACACCAATATCAGCTCCATTACTTGACGAGGAATTATTTGAAAAAGTACAAGAAGAAATACTAACATCAGCAGAAGCACCATAAACACCTATCCCCCCTCCATATAAACCAGCAATGTTATTTGAAAAAGTACAATTTTGAAAAACAGATTTACCAGATTCAACAATAACAGCTCCTCCATACCCACTAGACCAACTATCGCCAGTATTATTAACAAAACAAGAATTTTTAACCGTTAAAAAAGGCCCAGTTCCATCAACTGCTATAGCAGCACCATCGTGACCAATATTATTTGAAAACTCTGTACCATTTATTTTACATATAACTGTATTACTTCCACTGATATATATTCCAGCACCTTTTGAAACTAGAGTATTATTATTGTCACTAATCACACTATTATTTATAGTTACATCAACATTACTTTTCCCTATAAACATCGCTCCATTCCTACTAGTAGTGTAAGTACCAGAAGAAGAACCTGTACCCATACAACCAAAAGCAACACCGTTAAATACAACTGAAGAATTGCTATTGACCATAATTGATTGAACACCAACAGAAGAGAAATTCTGTCCAAAACTAACATTATTGACAACAACCCCTAATGAATTACTTATATTTAATAAATCTCCAATTGAAGTTGAATTACTATGATATCCTTTTAACGTCAAGTTGCTAATTGTAACATTATTACAATTAGTCAATGTAAATAAAACGATACCGTTACAACCAAAATCACATTTATAATCAATTATAGTAGTCTGAGGATCAACTCCTAAAATAACTAATCCATTTATTCCATTTAATTTAACATCTTTATTTTTATAAGGAGAACTATTGTAATTACCTGGATCAACAAAAATTGTATCACCAGGAACAAATGTGTAAGCATTAACAACTTGTTGAATTGTAGCAGCTGGTTTAGAAATCGATTTACCATCATTTGATGTGGTTCCAATTGCTGTACACTTAGAGCCAGTTTCTGAAAAAGAACCATCATTGACGTAGTATTTTACTGCAAATAAAGTATTGCATAATATTAAACCTAAAAACAATAAAAGTGTTCTTCTTAATAAAAATCTAAATTCCATAATGTGCATTTTCCAATAAGACGTAAAAAAATCAAAAAGTTGTCTTGAAAAATCAAAACAACTAAAAGTGGGTAAAACTAATAAGATTAACAATAAAATCAAAGAAATCAGATGATCTTGATAAAATTCAAAAAATCACAAATTCACTAATTTAATTAAAAAAAATAAAAAAGGGCTTACGCCCTTTAAATCTTGTATTACAAATGAATCACTTCCCCATATGCTGCTGCAGCAGCCTCCATAATAGCTTCAGACATTGTAGGATGAGGGTGAACAGTTTTTATTAGCGCCTCACCAGTTACCTCCAACTTACGAATTGCTACAATCTCTGCAATCATTTCAGTAACATTTGCACCAATCATATGAGCACCTAATAACTCACCATATTTTGCATCAAAAATCAACTTAACAAATCCGTCTTTTGCTCCTGCTGCACTTGCTTTACCAGATGCAGAAAAAGGGAATTTTCCAACTTTAATGTCTAATCCTTTTTCTTTTGCTGCTTTTTCTGTGATTCCAACAGAAGCAACTTCAGGTGAACAATAGGTACAGCCAGGGATATTTCCGTAATCCAATGGCTCAGGATGATGACCTGCTATTTTTTCCACACAAATAATTCCTTCTGCAGAAGCAACATGCGCTAAAGCTGGACCAGGAACGATATCTCCAATCGCGTAATAACCTGGAATGTTTGTTTGGTAATACTCATTTACGAGTACTTTTCCTTTATCAGTAGCAATACCAACTTCCTCTAAACCAATATTTTCTATATTTGTCTCAACACCTGCAGCAGATAAAACAACATCACATTCAATTGTTTCAATACCTTTAGAAGTTTTAACTGAAACAACGCATCCAGCACCTGAAGTATCCACAGATTCAACTGCAGACCCTGTCATCACCTTTACTCCAGATTTTTTAAAAGATTTTTCAAGTTGTTTAGAAACCTCTTCATCTTCAACTGGAACTATATTTGGAAGATACTCAATAATTGTTACTTCTGTTCCAATCGAATTGTAGAAATAAGCAAACTCAACACCAATTGCACCCGACCCAACCACTACTAGTTTTTTAGGTTGAACAGGAAGCGTCATTGCTTCTCTATAGCCAATGATTTTTTTTCCATCTTGAGGTAAATTTGGTAATTTTCTAGATCTTGCTCCAGTAGCTAAAATAACTGCTTTAGAAGCCAAGTATTCTGAAACTGTTCCATCTTCAGCCGTAACAACAACTTTTTTTCCAGCTGCAACTTTACCACTTCCGTTGATAACATCAATTTTATTTTTTTTCATCAAAAATTGAATCCCAGTACTCATACCGTTTGCTACTCCTCTACTTCTAGCAATCATTGCATCGAAATCTGCAGTAGCATTTTCAACAGTAATACCATAATCTTTGGCATGAGTTAAATACTCATACACATTCGCGCTTTTTAACAATGCTTTCGTTGGAATACACCCCCAGTTTAGACAAATTCCACCTAAAGATTCACGTTCAACGATTGCAGTTTTCAACCCAAGTTGAGATGCACGAATAGCAGTTACATATCCACCAGGACCACTACCAATAACAATTATGTCGTAATTCATGTTTTCTTTTTTAATTTACAAATGCGAAAGTATAAAAATATCTTTAATTTGAATTTAAAATACATGAAATTGAGTGCGCTGTAAAATGAAAAAAATGAATTAATAAGTTAAAAAGAATCAAAATAAACACCGTAAAATTTATTTTCTCGAACCATCCTAAACTCATTTATCGAATCTAAACTTCTTGAACAACGGATTATGAATAAAAACTTCTAAAATTCAATATGGATTATTAGTTTATTCTATTTTTGTTGAATTAAACACTGAAAAGATGACTCACTACAAACTATCTAGCGATCAACCAAATACTCATTTCATATCAATTCAAATTACAATAATAACAAAAAATGAAACTGAGTACTTTCAGCTTCCAAGTTGGAGGCCTGGTCGCTACGAATTAGGTAATTTCGCAAAAAACGTTGTAAACTTCAATATACTTGACGAGACGAATCAACCAATAGCTTATAAAAAAACAAGTAAAGACCGTTGGCAAATAAGCACTAAAAAAAACTCAACAATCACTATCTCATACGATTACTACGCGAATGAATTGAACGCTGGATCTACCTATGTTTCTCAGGAACAACTCTATGTCAATCCAGTAAATTGTTTAGGTTATTTCATTGGCAATGAGAGTACCCCATGCACGCTAGAACTAGCCATCCCTACCGACTATTTAATAGCAACATCACTACGAAAAGAAAATCAAACCCTACATGCAACGTCTTTTGATGAATTAGCCGATTCACCTTTTATTTGTTCTAACTCAATTCAACATAATACTTATACAGTTAATTCCACCACTTTTCATTTATGGTTCCAAGGCGAATCAAAAATTGATTGGGATAAAATAATCTCTGATTTTACTCTATTTACGTCAAAACAAATTGAAAAGTTTGGAAACTTTCCAACAGATGAATATCATTTTCTTTTCCAAATTGTTCCTTACAGAGCCTACCATGGAGTCGAACACTCAGGATCTACAGTAATTTTACTTGGTCCCGCTCATTCATTGTTTGATGAAGTTTATTCTGATTTACTAGGTGTTTCCTCTCATGAATTATACCATACATGGAATGTAAAAGCAATTCGACCAATCGAATTATTCCCTTATGATTTTACCAAAGAAAATTATTCTGAATTAGGTTATCTCTGCGAAGGAGTAACCACCTATATGGGTGATTTATTTCTACTAAAAAGTAAAGTGTTTTCAGAAGAAGAATACTTCAATGAATTAGATAAACAATTACAAAAACATTTTGACAATCCTGGAAGATTCAATTATTCTGTTGCGGCTTCATCATTCGATACATGGTTAGACGGATATGTTCCTGGCGTACCCAATCGTAAAGTTTCTATTTACACAGAAGGTTGTTTGATCGCTTTAGTCTGTGATTTAATGCTTATTCATCACTCGAAAAATAAGTACAAATTGGATGATGTGATGCACGAATTGTATCATGAATTTGCAAAAAAAGGGAAAGGAGTTTCCATCAATGATTACCAATTAACTCTTGAGAAATTTACAGGACAATCATTGAATAAATTGTTCAAAAATTATGTTTTTGGAACTGATGATTACTTACCTTTACTTAACAATGCATTGTCATTTATAGGCTTAGAAATCAAGATCACGCCAAATTCTAAAAGTTACATCTCCAATTATGGATTCAAATGCGTTCAAAATGGAGAGCATTTCGTTGTTAAATCAATTTATCCAAATAGTCCTGCTGAACATTCGAACCTAGAAATAGAGGATGAAATCATAGCAATTAATAATTACGATACAGCTGGAGAACTTGAAAAATGGTTTGCTTTTTATAAAACGAAAGACATCCATCTTCTTGTAAAACGAAAAGGTGAGTATCATCATCTACTATTGGTTAACAACTCCACTGAACTTACTTATTACGATAATTACTCCGTTAACAAAATTCAAAACCCATCAGATGACATTATTGAAAACTACATCTTTTGGTTAAAATAAATATAAGATTATGAAAAACAAACTGTCTCTATTGATAACAATTAGCTCTTTAACTGTATTTATTGCATGTACCATAGAAAGACCAAAACCTAAAGAACCAGACCCTTTCTCATATATCACCAACAAAGAAGGATATAAATACAAAGCGGTTAGAATCGGCTCTCAGACATGGATGGCAGAAAATTTACAATCATTAATTTGTGTAACAAAAGCTGGTTACAAAAAACAAGAAAAAGACTCCATAAGAACATTACTTCCAGCAGATAAGAACTTACAATTTTATTCTGATACTAATAAGTACGACCCTTTTGTTTTACAATGGACTTATAATGGTGTTGATTCCAATAAAATTAATTTTGGAAGATTATATACTTATTATGCTGCGGTGGATACTAGAAAAATTTGTCCCTCAGGTTGGCATGTTCCTACTGTACAAGAATGGGAAACAATGATCAATTTCCTTGGTGGCGACTCAATCGCAGGATCAAAATTAAAAGGAAACAGTCCATTATTATGGAACACTTCTCTCCTACAAAACTCATCAAACAGTACTTTATTTAATGCACAAGGTGGAGGTCAAAAAAATGAATATGGGAATTTCATCAATCAATTTAACTATGGTTACTGGTGGACTTCAACTCCTGATCAAGATGACTCACAACAAGCCATTGCTTATACACTTCATGTAGGTTCAAAAAGAATCTCTCAAGTTTCAAAATCAAAGAAATGTGCATTATCCGTTAGATGCATTCTTGATTAATTCTTTAAACTTCAGTAATCAATTAACAATCGTTGAATCAAAATTTAGCATCCTCATTTTACAACAGAAGTACCGAAAATTATTGCTACCTGGTCTTAATTAATAATTCAACAAAAAAGGGCTTTCAAATGAGAGCCCTTTTTTGTTGAATAGAAAAAACTAATTTTATTATTTACCTGATCTCTTACGATCAGTTTCTTTTAACAAAATTTTACGAATTCTTAAATTTTGTGGAGTTACCTCTACATACTCATCTGATTGAATGTATTCTAAACATTCTTCCAAACTAAACACTTTTGGTGGTGCAAGTCTAACCTTGTCATCAGCACCAGAAGATCGCATGTTAGACATTTTTTTAGTCTTCGTAACATTCACAATCATATCTCCATTTCTAGAGTTTTCTCCGATTACTTGACCTTCGTATACACTTTCATTTGGGTGAATAAAGAATTTACCTCTTTCTTGTAAGTTATTCAAAGAAAAAGGAATCGATGTACCTTGTTCCATAGAAATTAAAGAACCATTTTGTCTTCCAGGAATTTCACCTTTATACGGTTGATAATTTAAAAATCTATGATTCATAATTGCTTCACCAGCAGTTTGAGTCAACATGTAGTTTCTCAATCCAATGATACCTCTTGATGGAATTTCAAAAGTGATGGTCATACGCTCACCTTTTGGAACCATATTTTTCATTTCACCTTTACGCTTAGTCACTGCTTCAACAGCAGTTCCACTAAACTCTTCAGGTAAATCAATCGTTAATTCCTCAATCGGTTCACATTTAGCTCCATCGATTTCACGGATGATTACTTGCGGCTGACCAACTTGTAACTCATACCCCTCACGACGCATTGTTTCAATCAATACAGATAAATGCAATACACCACGTCCAAACACCATCCATTTATCAGCTTTATCCGTATCTTTTACACGAAGTGCTAAATTTTTCTCTAATTCTTTTTGTAAGCGTTCTTGGATATGACGAGAAGTCACAAATTTTCCTTCTTTACCAAAAAATGGAGAATCATTGATACTGAACATCATACTCATCGTAGGTTCGTCAATTGCAATTCTCTCCAATGGTTCAGGATTTTCAAAATCACAAATACAATCTCCGATTTCGAATCCTTCAATACCAGTAATCGCACAAATATCACCAGCTTGAACAGAAGTTACTCTTTTACGTTCTAATCCTT
Source organism: Candidatus Planktophila lacus (assembly GCA_943325145.2). Taxonomy (GTDB): domain Bacteria; phylum Bacteroidota; class Bacteroidia; order Flavobacteriales_D; family Crocinitomicaceae; genus CANHVK01. Next base: position 7,314 of record CALPOI020000029.1, read on the forward strand.
CAAATACAAATATTTCTTTAATCTTGTGTTTTTGAAGTTCACCATCTGATTTAGAAATAATTACATTTTGATTTTCAGCAATAGTACCTCTTTTCAAACATCCAATAGCAATTCTACCTACATAGGAAGAAAAATCTAATGATGTAATCAACATTTGAGTGTTTCCTTCTTCAATTTTACGTGGTGGAAAATATTCCAGGATTTGATCCAATAATGGCGTGATATTTGTTGTTGGAGATTTCCAATCTGTTGACATCCAACCATTTTTAGCAGAACCATAAATAGTTTCAAACTCTAACTGTTCATCGTTTGCATCCAATTCGAACATTAAATCAAATACTTTCTCATGTACCTCATCCGGCGTACAATTATCCTTGTCTACTTTATTGATAACTAATAAAGGTTTCAATCCCAATGAAAGTGCTTTACCCAAAACAAAACGAGTCTGTGGCATAGGTCCTTCAAAAGCATCAACTAACAAACATACACCATCTGCCATGTTCAATACTCGTTCAACCTCTCCTCCAAAGTCGGCGTGACCTGGAGTGTCAATAATGTTGATTTTAGTACCATTGTACAAAACCGAAACATTTTTAGACACGATCGTAATCCCTCTTTCACGTTCCAAATCGTTGTTATCCATGATTAAATCACCAGTAGGTCGATCTCTTTCATTTACAACATTTCCCGCTTCTATCATTTTATCCACCAAAGTAGTCTTACCGTGGTCAACGTGTGCAATAATTGCAATATTTCTAATTTCCATGAATGAAAACTGATTGATTAATTATTTTTATTATATGAACTTGAATATCCAGAACCTCCTCTTCCTGAGCGTGATCCTCTTTCTCCACTTCCTGATCTATCAGAACCAAAAGAACCTCTTCTTTCACCTCCTGAAGAACGCGGTCCTCCGAATTTACGATCACCTCCAAAAGCAGCTCTGTCACCACCACCATAACCACCTCGGCTATTTCCTCCTTCTCTACCACCTTCTCTTCTTGGTTCCGCTTTTTTCTTAGTAACTTCTATGTTCACTTTCGTGCCTTCATAGTTAGAACCATTCACCATATTTAAAATCTTGTCAGTATGACTATTGTCCGCCTCAAAGAAACTAAATGATGGTAAAATTTCAATCCTACCAATATTAGAAGATGTTAAACTTGCTTCATCACAAATCAAACGTAACAAACCACCAGGATTTAAACCGTCTCGTTTACCAATGCTTACAAAGAAACGTGTTTTTGAACTGTCATCAGTTCTTTCACCTCTTCCACGATCTCTATCACTACGCTCACGACGTTCTCCTCTTTCTCCTCTACTGCTATCTCGGTCTCTATCTCTACTTCCGTCAACAGTTAATTCAGCTGCATTTCCGTAATAATCGATAAAACGATTAAATTCTACCGATATGAATTTTTTAATTACTTCTTCTTTAGAAAGAGCTTCAAAATCAGCTAAGATTGTAGGCAAGAATTTTTCAATGTCTTTTTCTTTTACCTCCGTTTCTTTCACCTTTGCAATTAAACTTGTTAATTGAAGGCCACAAATTTCTTGAGCTGTTGGAATGTCTCCCTTAGTAAAATCAGTACGAATTTGTTTCTCAATAGAACGAATCTTGTACATCTCCTTCGTATTAATTAATACCAAAGATTCACCTTTTTTACCAGCTCTAGCTGTTCGACCGCTTCTGTGTGTGTAATTTTCAATATCATCAGGTAATTGATAATTAATTACATGTGTAATATTATCAACATCGATTCCTCTTGCTGCAACGTCGGTAGCTACCAATAGTTGTAAAGTACGTTCTCTAAAACGTTTCATTACATTGTCACGTTGTGCTTGAGAAAGATCTCCGTGAAGTGGTTCTGCATTGTAACCATCTTTCCCTAATTTCTCAGCAACCGACTGAGTTTCATGTCTAGTACGACAAAAGACCAAACCGAAAATATCTGGATTTGCATCTATCAAACGTTTCAAAGCAGCATATCTGTCTCTCTCCTTAACTGCATAATAGATGTGTTCAATGTTTACGTTTCCTTGATTCTTATGTCCAATCGAAACTTCAAGAGGATTAGACATATAATTCTTAGAGATTTCTGCTACCTCTTTAGGCATTGTTGCAGAAAACAACCAAACATTCTTCTCTTCAGGAGTTTGACGTAAAATTAAGTCAATATCTTCTTTGAAACCCATGTTTAACATTTCATCCGCCTCATCTAACACAACGTATTTTACGTCCTGTAAACGAATTGCGCGACGGTCAATTAAATCTACCAAACGACCAGGTGTTGCAACCACTATAGTCGCACCTTGTTTGATTTGAGTCATTTGACGACGAATGTCAGTACCACCGTACACAGCAACAATTGCTGTTTTTCTGTCATGCTTAGCGTAATTTTCTAAGTCTTTTGTAATTTGTAAACACAATTCTCTTGTAGGACAAATAATCAATCCTTGCGTAAGATCATAATCTGACTGAATGTTGTTCACTAATGGCAAGCCGAACGCTGCCGTTTTTCCCGTTCCTGTTTGAGCCAAACCAACAAAGTCGCTTTCACTTTTCAATAAGTGCGGAATCGCTTCCTGTTGGATAGGTGTTGGTACATCAAACCCCAAATCTGTAATCGACTGAAGTACCTCCTCCCTTAACCCTAATTCACTAAAGGTCATATAAAGTATTTAAATTAAGTTGCAAAGGTACGTGAATAAAGAAGATAAACCAAATTGAATTCAAATTAAACAAAAAAATAAAGGTTTATTCAAACTAAATTTATATTCAAAAAATTAGGGTAAACAAAATGTTTACCCTAAACGATATAATTCGAAATCATGATTTAGAATTTACCCATAGATAAATCTAATTTACATCTAACTTCTAAAAATTGGATTAATTATTTTGCTGCCAAATATTTTTCAGTAACCACCTCCCAATTAATCACATTAAAAAACGCTTGAATATAATCAGGACGTCTGTTTTGATAATTTAAATAGTAGGCATGCTCCCAAACATCCATTGCTAAAATAGCAGTTCCATTGCAACCTTCACCCATCAACGGATTATCTTGATTTGCAGTAGAGCAAACAACTAACTTTCCGTTCTCAACACATAACCAAGCCCATCCAGAACCAAATCTAGTTGCACCTGCTTTTGCAAACTCTTCTTTGAAAGCATCAAAAGAACCAAACGCTTCATCAATTGCATTTGCTAACTCTCCTGTTGGAACACCCCCTGCATTTGGAGCCATTACTTCCCAAAATAAATTATGATTCCAAAACCCACCACCATTATTTCGAACAGCTGGTTTATCTTTACAAACTTTTAGAATCTCTTCTATCGATTTCCCTTCAAGTTCAGTTCCTGCAATAGCAGCATTCAAGTTAGTAATATACGCTTGATGATGTTTAGAATGATGGATTTCCATAGTTCTTGCATCAATATGTGGTTCTAATGCATCGTAAGCATACTTTAACGTTGGTAATTCAAAAGCCATAATAAAATATATTAAAATTTAGTTGCGTAAAATTAACAGATAAACATTTAACAAAACTCCCTCCAAAAGTAATTTAACATATTTTTTTATGTATTTTTACTTTCAAAAATGAATTTCCTATGAAAAAGTTAGCAATTACACTCTTTGTTGGTTCCCTATTCTTTGTTAATAGCTGTTCTGAAAAAAAAGAAGAAGCAAAATCAACTTCAAACGAAATTGTCACGGATGAACTTTCAGCTGAAGATGCTGCTTTAGAAGCAGAAATGGAAAAAGGATTGGATGAAGACATCGAAAATTTGGATTCTACATCTTCAAATTAATAAAAACAAAAATTTACTTTTAAACGTTATCATTAAAAAATTATATGAACGCATTAATACACGCACACTCAGGTTTAAGATGGATTGCCTTATTTTTAATCATCTACGCAATCATTAACGCTGTAAAAGGGAAAAACGCTATGGTTTTCGTGAAAAGAGACCGGTTAATTAATCTTTTCACAATGATTACTTTTCACACACAGTTATTGATTGGTTTTGTACTTTACTTTATGAGTGGTAAGGTATCTTTTAATCCGGGATGGATGAAAGTTGCAGCTTCAAGATTTTATGGAATGGAGCACGTATTAATGATGGTTGCTGCAGTTGTAGTTATTACAATTGGCAGGAAAAAATCTGAAAAATCTGAAATTCCATCAGAGAAACATGGTTACATTGTAAAATGGTTTATCATTGGGTTAGTTTTACTTCTAGCTGGAATTCCTTGGCCATTCAGAGCAAACTTAGGAGGAGCATGGTTTTAGGCATAAAGATAGGTTATGTTCTAATTTTAACAGCTTTAGTAGTTTCTTGTTCATCTCCTTCCACTGATAATTATTCTGACACAACCAACGAATCGAATATTTCTTCTAAAGCGCTCTACACGCTTCATTGTGAAGCTTGTCATGGAGCTGACGGAAAAAAAGGGATTTCTGGAGCAGCAGATTTATCTGTGAGCATCATTAACCCAAAAAAGATTAAATCAACAATCTTAAATGGTAATGAAAAAGGAATGATGCCTTATAAAGAAATCATTACAAACCCAGCAGAAATAGATTCTTTGGTATCCTATGTGCAAACACTAAGAAAAAAATGAGCGAAGGACATATAACTGTTGATGCAGTTGAAGAAACATGTGTATTGGTTGGAGTAATTACACAACAAGTAACCGAAACAACTGCAGAAGAATATTTGGATGAACTTGAATTTTTAGCACTTACAGCGGGAGCAATTACACAAAAACGATTTCTTCAAAAACTGCCAATGGCAAACCCAAAAACTTTTGTTGGAACTGGAAAGTTAGCAGAAATCAAAGATTTTATACAACGTAACGGAATAGAAATGGTCATTTTTGATGACGAGCTCTCTCCTTCCCAATTACGAAACATTGAACGCGAATTAGAATGTAAAATACTGGATAGAAACATTTTAATTCTAGATATTTTTGCGAGCAGAGCGCGTACATCTCATGCAAAAACACAAGTTGAGTTAGCTCAATTGCAATACATGTTACCACGGCTTACACGTATGTGGACTCACTTAGAACGTCAAAAAGGTGGGATTGGATTGAGAGGTCCCGGGGAGTCACAAATTGAAAGTGATAGAAGGGTGATTCAAATGCGTATTGCATTGATGAAAGAAAAACTCAAAGAAATTGACAAACAAATGGCTACGCAACGAGGAAACAGAGGCCAAATTGTTCGAGTTGCATTAGTCGGATATACCAATGTTGGAAAGAGTACCATCATGAATTTACTTAGTAAATCAGATGTATTTGCCGAAAACAAACTATTTGCCACATTAGACACAACCGTAAGAAAGGTTGTGATTGAAAACTTACCTTTTTTACTTACCGATACTGTAGGATTTATTAGGAAATTACCTCATCAATTGATTGAGTCGTTTAAATCTACTTTAGATGAAGTTCGAGAAGCTGATATTTTAGTCCATGTATTGGATATTTCACACCCTAATTTTGAAGATCATTTTAAAGTAGTAAATGAAACCATTGCAGAAATCGATACTACTGAAAAACCTACTATATTAGTTTTCAACAAAATTGACGCTTACAATCATATCCCAAAAGATTCTGATGATTTATCACCAATAACTAAAGAAAATATTTCATTGGAAGAATTACAAAAAACGTGGATGTCAAAAATGAACAATAAAAATTGTGTATTTATTTCAGCTGAGAACAAAGAAAACATTGAAGAATTAAAAGGAACTGTTTACGAAGCTGTCAAAGAAGTTTTTAAAGTGAGGTATCCCTACCATCACTTTTTATACTAGTTAAATTAGAAATAGAATATTAAATAAATATGGAATGGATTCATTCTCATAAAAATAAAATTCTAATTGGAATTATTATACTATTTCATTTAGTTGGAAGCGTAGGTTTAGCCATTCCTTCAACGAAAGCTTATTTTTTAAGTTTGAGTTCGTACAACTTA
>CALPOI020000030.1 GCA_943325145.2 Candidatus Planktophila lacus
CATATGCTCAAACAGTTTCTGCGTGGGCTCCAACTGCAATGCAGGCGTTTCCTGAATTGAAGAAAGAAGAAATTGATGCGATTTTTGACTATGTAGATGCAGTTCCAGATCCTGCTTCAGCTCCTGCAGATGGCGGCGCTGGTGGTGCAGCTACAGGGGGTGATACTACTAGTGAACAAGAAGAGGGAACTTTTTCTTGGATTTGGGTATTGTTAGGTGTTATCTTCGCAGTAATCATTGGAGCTGTTAGTGGTGTTCGTAGACAAATGAAGGCTGCAGTGAATGGAACAGATACTGTAGATGAGCTAAGTTATGGACAAGAGTTCAGAAAATGGGCTTGGGATAACAAAATTTATGCTGGTTTAGCGGTATTAGTAATAGTAATTAGTATTGTTGTTTCTATCATTCTTAGTTTAGGAAATATTGGAGTAGTGGAAGACTATCATCCATCACAACCAATTGAATTCCCACATGAAATTCACGCTGGTATAAACGGAATTGATTGTAAGTACTGTCATAACTCTGTGACTAAATCAAAATCTGCAGGTTTACCAACTGTAAATGTTTGTATGAATTGTCACAAACAAATTAATGGTAAAGATGCTGCTCAACAAGAAAAAATCGCTAAAATTTACGAAGCTGCTGGATGGTCAACAGAAGGATCTGGATCATATACAGGAGTTACTAAGCCAATTAAGTGGAATAAAGTTCACGTGTTACCTGATCACGTTTACTTCAATCACTCACAACACGTTGTTGTTGGAGGTGTAGATTGTAAACAATGTCATGGTGATATGACGAAACAAAAAGAAACTGCTCGCGTAGTACCTGTTGAGGAGTTAAATAAAATTGAAGGAAATATTCCTTTAACACGTCCAACTTTAACTATGGGATGGTGTATTGAATGCCACGCTGAAAAAGCGATTCAAGATGGACCATTAGATGGTAAAAAAGATGGATACTATGATGAAATTCATAGAAGATTATTAAATAACGACAAATCTTTATACAACAAGTATTTGGAAGACGGTAAAGTTACTGTGAAAGAACTTGGTGGATGGGAATGTGCAAAATGTCACTATTAATCATTAAACGAATAGGCTAAATCGCATATGAGTACGACAAGAAAATATTGGAAAGGTCTCGAAGAGTTAAATGAAACGAAAAGTTTTGTTGAAGGAAGAGATCAGGAGTTTCCTCAATCCATGTCTGTGGATGAATTCTTAGCTGATGAAAATCTAAATGAAACTTCAACTGGAAGAAGAGATTTCTTGAAGTTTTTAGGTTTCAGTGTTGCTGCAGCAACTGTTGCGGCATGTGAAGCACCTGTTACGAAGGCAATCCCTTATGTGGTGAAACCTGAAAATGTAACTCCTGGTATGCCAACCTGGTACGCTTCGACGTATTATGATGGTGTTTCATACGCTTCTATTTTAGTTAAAACAAGAGAAGGTAGACCAATTTATATCAAAGGGAATAAAGACTTTGGTTTTACTAAAGGTGGTGTGAATCCTCAGATTTTAGCTTCAGTTTTACCATTGTATGACAGTGCTCGTTTAACGGGACCATACAAAGGGAAAGATTTGAAAAATTGGTCAGAAGTTGATACAGAGATTTCTTCTAAATTGAAAGAAATAGCTAAAAAGAAAGGTAAAGTTGTTGTTTTCACAAATACAGTTATTTCACCTTCTATCAATTCTGCGATTGCTGCATTAAAAAGTACCGTTTCAAATGGCGCAGAAGATGCTTCAAATTTTGTGCACATTCAGTATGATGCTGTTTCTTATGCAGGTATACGTCAAGCTAATCTTGAGTCTTTTGGTGAAGCATTTATTCCAGAATACGATTTTTCAAAAGCTAAAACAATCGTTTCGATTGGTGCAGATTTCTTAAGCACATGGCTTTTGGCTAATGAATATGCTGGTCAGTATGGTTCTAGAAGAAATCCTTCTGGAGATTGGATGTCTAAGCATTTTCAATTTGAAAGTGTTTTATCAATAGCTGGAACAAATGCTGATTACAGAGGGATGATTAAACCTTCTGAAGAGGCAAATGTTGTTGCTTATTTACTTTCTAAGTTTGGTGTTTCTACTTCAGTTAGCACAAAATTATCAGCACAAGCTGCTAAAGTTGCTGATTTAGCTGTTGAAGCGTTAAAGAAAACTAAAGGTGAATCTTTAGTTGTTGCGGGATCAAATAATGTATCTGTACAAATTTTAGTGAATAAATTAAATGCTGTATTAGGTACATATAAACATACAATTAATACGACTCAAAAAGTAAATTTATTTGCTTCAGAAGATAGTGCTGTTAGTAAATTTGTTTCTGAAGTTGTTTCTGGTAAAGTTCCTTCTGCTGTATTCTTCCACGGAGTGAATCCAGTATATACTTTATCTAATGGAGAAGCATTTGGAAAAGCAATTGAAAAAATTGAATTATCTGTTTCTTTAGCTGGATACGCTGATGAAACTGCATCTAAATGTAAATACATCTGTCCTGATCACCATGCACTAGAAGCTTGGAACGATTATGTTGCAAAAAACAATCATTTTGCAATTGCACAACCTACCATTCGTCCTTTATTCAATACTTCGCCAGTACAAGAGTCATTTATGGTTTGGGCTGGTTCTCAAAAAAGAGGAGGGAAAGATTCTACTGCGGTATATGATTTGATTAAATCATCATGGGCATCAAATGAGTCAATTTCTAGTTTAAACAAATACGGTTCTTTTGATACTTTTTGGAATAAAGCAATTCACGATAGTGCGATTTCATTAACGATCGAAAATTCTGAGACGCCAGCTTTTAATGATGCAGCGCTTTCTAAAGTAAAAAATCTTCCTAAAACAGGTGGAGTAGAAGTTGTATTGTATCAAAAAGCTGCCATAGGAACTGGTTTACAAGCAAACAATCCATGGTTGCAAGAATTACCAGATCCAATTACTAAAGTAACTTGGGATAATTACATTACAATGAATCCTTCTGAAATGGAGGGGACTTATGTAACTACATTTGACCAAGAAAACGGACTTAATTTAGCAAAAGTTACTGTTAATGGTCAATCATTAACTTTACCAGTTTATCCTACTCCAGGACAAACTCCAGGTACCATTGGTATCGCATTGGGTTATGGTAGAGGTGCTAACAATGAGAATATCGGAAATGCTGCTTTCCAAACGAAAGAATACGGCGGTCATGATGTAGATGAAAAAGGAAATAGAAAACCTATTGGGCAAAATGCTTTTGTTTTTTCTCATTTAGAAAACGGAACAATTGCTTACAATGTTACTGCAACTATTGCTAAGGTAGAAGGTATTTATCCTATTGCTGCTACACAGATTCATCATACTGTAATGGGTCGTCATTCAATTGTTAGAGAGACTACATTAGATATTTTTAGTAAAGGTGAAAAAGAAGCATACAATCCAGCTCATGTATTAGAGACGCATCATGGTCCTGAACATGTGAGCAAATTTGACTTATGGGAAGCACATCCAGTTGAAAAAATTGGACACAGATGGGGAATGACAATAGATTTGTCTTCTTGTATCGGTTGTGGTTCTTGTTTAGTTGCTTGTCAATCAGAAAATAACGTACCTGTAGTTGGTAAAGATGAAGTAAGAAGAGGCCGTGAAATGCATTGGTTACGTATTGATCGTTATTTTGCCTCTGATGAAGAAGCTACAGTTGGTACAAGAAATAATAAAGAGACATTTGATTTTGGAAAAGCAGAAATAGCTGCTGTTAATCCAAAAGTCATTCATATGCCAATGTTGTGCCATCATTGTAACCACGCACCATGTGAAACAGTTTGTCCTGTTGCTGCTACAAATCACAGTAATGAAGGATTAAACCAAATGGCTTACAACAGATGTATTGGTACTAGATATTGTGCAAACAACTGTCCTTATAAAGTTAGACGTTTTAACTGGTTTAACTATCCATCATACAAGAAATTTACTCAAGTTAATCCAGCTCAAGATGATTTAGGTCGTATGGTATTAAATCCAGACGTTACTGTTCGTACGAGAGGTGTTATGGAGAAATGTTCATTTTGTGTACAAAAAATTCAAGCTGGTAAATTAGAAGCTAAAAAAGCTGCAAGACCAGTGCAAGATGGGGATGTTGTGACTGCATGTGCTGAAGTATGTCCAACTCACGCAATCACTGTAGGAGACTGGAATGATATCCATTCAATGGTTCGTAAGAGCTCTGAGGATACGCGTTCTTACCAAGCTCTGGAAGAGGTTGGAGTTAAACCTAACATTTGGTATAAGGTAAAAGTTCGTAATGAGAAAAACGAAGTATTAGAGAAATTACAAGTTGTTGAAGCACCAGCGCATGCAGAGGCTAAACATGGTAAAAATAAAGCTCATCATTAATCGCTAAAATAATAAGTAATGCATAAGGAATCAGCAATTAGAGAGCCCCTCATTTTAGGTCATAAGACTTACGGAGACATTACAAGTGATGTTTGTAAACCAATTGAGGATAAGGCGCCAAAAATGTGGTACATACTTTTTGGTATCGCACTTGTCATTGGTTTATACGGAGTAGGGTGTATTTTTTATTTGTTAGGAACAGGTATTGGTGTCTGGGGTCTTAACAAAACAATCGGTTGGGCATGGGATATTACCAACTTTGTTTGGTGGGTAGGTATCGGTCACGCTGGTACATTGATCTCAGCAGTATTGTTACTGTTTCGCCAAAAATGGAGAATGGCGATTAACCGCTCAGCTGAAGCTATGACGATATTTGCAGTATTCATGGCTGGTATGTTTCCTTTAATACACATGGGACGTTTATGGGTAGGATATTGGACGTTACCATTACCAAACCAATTCGGTTCATTGTGGGTAAACTTCAACTCACCTTTATTATGGGACGTTTTCGCAATTTCAACGTATTTATCAGTTTCAGTAGTTTTCTGGTACATTGGTTTAATACCTGACTTTGCTACTTTAAGAGATAGAGTTAAAAGACCAATACCAAAGAAAATGTATTCTATACTTTCTTTTGGTTGGTCAGGTAGAGCTAAAAATTGGAATAGATTTGAGTTGGTATCTTTAGTATTAGCAGGATTAGCAACTCCATTGGTATTCTCAGTTCACTCGATTGTATCATTTGACTTTGCTACTTCTGTGATTCCTGGATGGCATACGACAATTTTCCCTCCATACTTCGTTGCTGGTGCGGTATTCTCAGGATTCGCAATGGTGCAAACATTGATGTTAGTAATGCGTAAAGCGATGCGTTTAGAGGCGTATATTCATACACGTCATGTTGAATACATGAATATTGTAATCATGGTTACAGGATCTATCGTAGGTACAGCGTATATAACAGAGTTATTTATTTCTTGGTATTCTGGTGTAGAGTACGAGGCGTATGCATTTATTAACCGTTTCTCAGGTCCATATTGGTGGGCATATTGGTCAATGATGACTTGTAACGTAATCTCTCCACAGTTAATGTGGTTTAAGCCACTTAGAAGAAGTTTATTATTTACATTTATTATATCAATAGTTGTAAATATTGGTATGTGGTTTGAACGTTACGTAATTATAGTATCTTCAATCCATAGAGATTATTTACCTTCTTCATGGAGTATGCATTACCCAAGTCACATCGACTTAGGAGTGTATGTTGGTACAATTGGGTTATTCTTTGTATTCTTTTTATTGTTTGCAAGATTCTTCCCGGTATTACCAATTGCAGAATTAAAAACGATTTTAAAATCTTCAGGTGAGTCCTATAAAAATGCGCCAGATACGCATCATCACTCTGATGAATCACACAATAATAATAACCAACATTAATTAGGATCATGGCAGATAAAGTGATTTATGCAATGTATGACGATGACGATGTACTAAAAGATGGTGCAAAGAAATTAGTCTCAAAAGGTGTTAAAGTATCGGAGGTATTTTCACCATTTCCAATTCACGGAATAGATCCTATCATTGGAGTAAAAAATACTCGTTTAGGTATCATGGCTTTCATGTATGCAATTACTGGAACTTTGTTAGCTACAATTGGTATGCGTTACTTTATGATAGTTGACTGGCCAATGAACGTTGGTGGTAAACCAAATAATTCGTATTTACAAAATATTTTAGCTTTTATTCCAATTACTTTTGAGTTTACAGTATTGTGTGCTGCTCATGGAATGGCTTTAACTTATTTTTTAAGAAATAAAACTTTACCAGGTTTACCGGCTCAAAATCCAGATCCACGTACTACTGATGATAAGTTTGTTATGGAGTTAAGATTGTCTGAAAATTCTAGTTTTACAGAAGAAGAATTGACTGCTTTGTTACAAACAACAGGATATGTTGAATTAGATCAAAAAGTGTTAAACTAATTTTAGGTATCTAGAAATTTATTAAGCAATGAATAAAATTTATAAACTAATAGCTAACTTATCCGCAGTTGCAGTAACAGGGATGATTTTTGTTTCTTGTACTTCAGATCAGGATAGCGCAGGTTTGGAATACATGCCTGATATGTATCGTTCCCCAGCAATCGAAGCATATGTAGATTATGGTGAAGTGAGAGGAATGATTAATACTTCTTTAAAGAATAAACAGTCTGCTTTGGTTCCACCTAAAAGAACTATTCCTTTTGTTGGAACGAATGAAGAAGATGTTCTTTTATCTTTACCTTATCATAGAAAACCTTCAGCAGCTTTTGCTACTACTCATGGTTTGTATGGATGGGATTTTACTTCGAATCAAACTGCAGATTATGAATATAATGAAGCTGCAAATGATGTGAATCCTATGAAAATTACTCCTGATAATTCTGAAGCTATTTTCAAAAAAGGAAAAGAATTATATGCTGCTAATTGTATGCATTGTCACGGTGAAAAAGGGGATGGAAATGGACCTATGGTAACGAGTGGTGCTTATGCAGGTGTACCAAATTATGCTGATCGTGCAACTTTAGGTGATGGTCAGTTGTTTTACTCTATATATTATGGTAAAGGTGCTATGGGTGCCCATGCTTCTTTAGTGAGTAAAAAAGAAATCTGGACGTTGGTTCATTACATTCGTAAATTCCAAAATGCAGATTACGGTACTGGTGTTTCAACAAGCAAGGATGAAGAAGGAAAAAACGAGGAGAGCAAAGTTGCAGAAGTAAAAGTTGAAAAAGATAAAAAATAATAACTATAAAGATTATACAAAATGGATTTCAAAATCACAAAAAACGCAAACATTTTAACGCTAGTTTTGATAGCTGTTGGATTGTTGTTTACCGGGATTGGTGTTGTAATTGAAGCTGGTCATGATCATGGCCACCATTTAGGACAACGATTAGCAGGTAATTTATTGATTGATAGTTTTTTCTTTTTCGGTATTGGTTTAGGTGCTTTATTTTTCTTGGCATTACAGTATGCCACTGAAACAGGATGGTACGCATCTGTAAAAAGAGTAATTGAAGCTGTCGCTGGTTTTCTTCCTGTTGGAATTATTCTAATGGTTGTTACTTTATTGATTATTACACTTCAAGACGGCGCACATATTTATTTGTGGATGGACGAAGAAGTTGTAAAGCACGATGAAATTATTCAAGGAAAATCTGCTTACTTGAATAAAGCTTTTTTCTGGATAAGAACGTTAGTTTATTTTGCTACTTATTACATTTTTTGGAATGGATTCAAAAAACGTTCTTTGTTAGAGGATCAAGTTGGTGGTACAGATATTCACTTTACTAACTACAAAAAAGCAGCTGTTTTCTTAGTGTTTTTTGCTGTATTTAGTTCAACATCATCTTGGGACTGGATTATGTCAATTGATGTTCACTGGTTTTCTACTCTTTTTGGATGGTATGTATTTGCAGGTATGTGGTGTTCAACAATGGTTGTTTTAGTTACGTTAACATTGTATTTGAAAAAGCAAGGGTATTTACCAAATGTTAATGAAAGTCATATTCATGATTTAGGTAAATGGATGTTTGCGATCAGTTTCTTATGGTCTTATTTGTGGTTTTCTCAGTTTATGTTGATTTGGTATGCTAACATAGGTGAGGAAGTAACTTATTACATCACGCGAATCAAAGATTTTAAATTGATGTATTTTGGTATGTTTTTAATCAATTTTGCTTTACCAATGGTATTACTAATGTCAAGAGATGCTAAAAGACATGCTGGTATACTAACTTTTGTTGGAGCAATCATTTTATTTGGTCACTGGGTAGATGTTTACATCATGATTATGGCTGGATCAATGGGTGAAGCTGCTTACATTGGTTTCTTAGAAATTGGTTTGCTTTTAGCAGTGTTAGGTTTATTCTTAAAGATGATACTTAAAAATTTAACAAAAGCACCTTTAACTGTTGTAAATCACCCATTCTTGGATGAAAGTTTACATCACGAAATTTAATAATTGAATATTTAATTTTTTGAAATAGTATAATAAGATGGGGTCTAAATTAGTAACAGTAGTTGTAATCGTTTTGGGAGTTTTAGCAATCTCTCAATTAGTAAGATTATATGAACTTTCTTCTAAACTTCGTAATAGAAGAGAAGAAGATATAACGAATAGAGATAATAAACTAAATGCAAACTTGATGTTAACATTTATGTTTTTATTTTACGGTTTCTTTATTTATTTAATGTCTACGTATGGTTGGACAGGTCGTGGTGATGCTGCTTCTGTTCATGGTGCTGAAACAGATTGGTTATTGAATTTAAATTTTGTAATCATCATAGCTGTATTTTTCTTAACTAACTCTTTGCTTTTTGTTTATGCATGGAAGTATGTTAGAAAGCCAGGTGTGAAAGCGTACTTTTTCCCTCACAACAATAAGCTTGAAATGATTTGGACTGTTGTTCCTGCTGTAGTATTGGCAGTAATAATTATTTTAGGTTTAAAAGTATGGGGAGATGTAACAGGTACATCTAAAAATGATGCTATTCAAGTAGAGCTGTTTTCAAAACAATTTGATTGGACTGCTAGGTATGCAGGTAAAAACAACAAATTGGGTAAATTTGACTATAAGTTAACTACACAAGAAAATGAATTGGCTTTATTAACTGAAGCAACGTTAGATTCTGCAATTCGTTATATGGAGTTTGGAAAAGCAGATAGTACTGTACTTGGAATTAAATTATTGGAAAATAAATTGAATAATAAAAAAACAATTTTTATTCCTGAAGAGAGAGAAAAAATGGAAGTTGATTTAGATCGAAAAACACGTTTATTAAGATTGTTATATCAAATGAAAGCGCGTTATGATAAAAAGAATGATAATTTAGCTTATGATGACTTTATTCAGAAAGATACCCTACATTTAATGGTAAATCAAGAATATGAGTTAACATTTAGAGCTAAAGATGTTATTCACTCTGCTTACTTCCCGCATTTGAGAGCTCAAATGAATACGGTTCCTGGTTTAACAACTAGAATGAAATTTATTCCAACTATTACAACTGCTGAAATGAGAGAAAGAAAGAAAAATTCTTCTTTCAATTATGTTTTAATGTGTAATAAAATATGTGGAGGTGCACATTATAAAATGAAAATGATTGTTGTAATAGATTCTCCAGCTAAGTACAAAGCATGGGAGAAATCGAAAACTACATTTAAGGATCAATTTTTAGCAGCACCTGCTCCAGCACCAGCTGCTGCATCTGATTCAACTCAATTAGCATCTAATTAATAACAATTTAAAAATAGTATAATGTCAGCAATTACTCACGATTCTCACGGACATCACGATGCTCATCACGATCATCATGAAGAAAGTTTTATCTCAAAGTACATTTTTAGTCAAGACCATAAAATGATTGGTAAGCAGTTTTTAATTACTGCTGTTTTTATGGGATTGGTTGCAATGTTATTATCCATTTTATTTCGTATTCAGTTAGCTTGGCCTGGAGAAAGTTCTGATTTTTTATCTTTATTTCTAGGTGAAACTTGGGCTCCAGGAGGAGTATTGAAAGAAAACATGTATTTGGGTTTAGTAACTATCCACGGTACTATCATGGTTTTCTTTTTACTAACTGGTGGTTTATCTGGTACGTTTTCTAACCTTTTAATTCCATTGCAGTTAGGAGCAAGAGATATGGCGTCTGGCTTCTTAAATATGATCTCTTTTTGGTTGTTTTTCGCATCTTCAGTGATCATGTTAATTTCTTTATTTATTGAAACTGGTCCTGCAATGGCTGGTTGGACAATCTATCCTCCGCTTTCTGCTTTACCTCAAGCAGTTGAAGGTTCAGGTTTGGGAATGACACTTTGGTTAGCTTCAATGACTTTATTTATCGCTGGTTCATTGATTGGTTCATTGAATTACATAGTTACTGTATTAAACTTAAGAACAACTGGCATGTCTATGACTAGAATGCCTTTAACTATTTGGGCGTTTTTTGTTACTGCAATTCTAGGTGTATTATCTTTCCCTGTATTATTATCTGCAGCTTTATTGTTGATGATGGACCGATTAGCTGGTACAAGTTTCTACTTATCTGATATTATTGTTGGTGGTGAAATGTTAGAAAATCATGGTGGATCACCATTATTATACCAACATTTATTTTGGTTCTTAGGTCACCCTGAGGTATATATTGTATTGTTACCTGCTTTAGGTTTATCTTCTGAAATTATTTCTACTAATTCTCGTAAGCCTATTTTTGGTTACCGTGCAATGATTGGTTCTATTTTAGCAATCGGTTTCTTATCTTTCATTGTATGGGGTCACCATATGTTTATTACAGGAATGAATCCTTTTATTGGAAGTGTCTTCGTTTTCACAACATTACTTATTGCAATTCCTTCAGCAGTTAAGGTTTTTAACTATTTAACAACTTTGTGGAGAGGAAGTATAGTATTTACTCCTGCTATGTTATTTGCTATAGGTTTAGTTTCTACGTTTATTACTGGTGGTGTAACAGGTATTATTCTTGCCGATTCAGCTTTGGACATTGCAATCCACGATACTTATTTTGTGGTTGCTCACTTCCATATAGTAATGGGTATGTCTGCTGTTTTCGGTATGTTTGGTGGTGTATATCATTGGTTCCCAAAAATGTATGGTAGAATGATGAATACTCGTTTAGGTTATGCTCATTTTTGGGTAACTTTAGTTGGAGCTTATGGAGTATTTTTTCCAATGCACTTTGTTGGTTTAGCTGGAGCTCCAAGAAGATACTATGATTATTCTGTTTATGGTGAATTTGATACGAATTCGTATGAAATGATTATGGATTTAAATGTTATCATCACTGTGTTTGCGATTATTGCTGCTGTTGGACAAGTTATTTTCTTATTCAACTTCTTTTACAGTATTTACAGAGGACCGAAAGCAGTTCAAAATCCTTGGAAATCTAATACATTAGAATGGACTACTCCTGTTGAACATGTACATGGTAACTGGCCTGGTGCTTTACCAGTAGTTCATAGATGGCCTTATGATTACTCTAAGCCTGGAGCAGAGGAAGATTTTATTCCTCAAACTGTTCCTTTAGCTGATGGAGAAGAAGACCATTAATAATCATTATTTTATTTCAGCCCTTTGATATTTTCTCAAAGGGCTTTTTTATTTTTGTATTTTAATTTTTATTCTATTGGAAGAAGAATCATTTGATTATCGAAATGAAGCATCTAAAGCTCCTGATAACGATTATGACAAAGTATTACGTCCAAAAAAACTTAATGATTTTGCAGGTCAACCTCAAGTAGTTGATAATTTGTCCATATTCGTTCAAGCCGCACTTCAACGAAATGAACCATTAGATCATGTTTTATTACACGGTCCTCCAGGTTTAGGAAAGACTACTTTGGCAAATATTATAGCCAATGAGTTAGGTGTTGGTTTTAAAGTTACTAGCGGACCTGTATTAGACAAACCTGGTGATTTAGCAGGTTTATTAACAAATTTAGAACAAGGCGATGTATTATTCATCGATGAAATTCATCGATTAAGTCCTGTAGTGGAAGAATATCTTTACTCAGCAATGGAAGATTATGTCATCGATATATTGATTGATAGCGGTCCTAACGCACGTACAGTTCAGATCGCATTGAATCCTTTTACTTTAATAGGTGCAACTACACGTTCTGGTTTATTGACTTCTCCTTTGCGTGCACGTTTTGGTATCAATTCAAGATTACAATACTATGATTCAAAAACATTGACTTCAATTGTTGAACGATCTTCGGATTTATTAAAGATTCAAATTGATGAACAAGCGGCTTATTCCATCGCAAGTAGAAGTAGAGGAACCCCACGTATAGCCAATGCGTTATTACGAAGAGTTAGAGATTTTGCTCAAATTAAAGGCACAGGAGCAATTGACGAGAAAATCACTGACATTGCTTTGGAAGCATTAAATGTTGATAAGTATGGACTTGATGAGATGGACAATAGAATTTTGTTGGCTATCATTGATAAATTTAAAGGTGGTCCAGTTGGTTTAACAACAATAGCAACAGCAATTGGAGAAAACGCTGGTACTTTAGAAGAAGTGTATGAACCATTTTTAATTCAGGAAGGTTTTCTAATTCGTACACAACGTGGCAGAAAAGCGACTGAAAAAGCTTACATACATCTCGGAAAAAAACTAGATTATATACAAGGTGGATTATTTTAGTTCAAATGAATTCTAGTGATTCTTTATCAAAGTTAATTAAAGAAAAATCCTACGATTATGGTTTTTCATATTGTGGTATTTCTAAAGCAGATTTTTTAGAAGAAGAAGCTCCTCGTTTAGAGGCTTGGTTAAAGAGTGATAAACATGGAAAGATGTCGTATATGAGCAATCATTTCGATAAACGATTAGATCCAAGAGAATTAGTTCCGGGTGCAAAATCAGTAATCTCATTGCTTTTTAATTATTCGACTACGAATCAACAAAAAGAAGATTCTTATAAAGTTTCAAAGTACGCTTATGGAGAAGATTATCACTTCGTAGTTAAATCAAAATTAAAAGACTTAGTTTCTGATTTAAAATCTTTAATTGGTGATTTTGAGTGCAGAGTTTTTGTTGATTCAGCTCCAGTAATGGATAAAGTATGGGCAAAGAAAAGTGGTCTTGGTTGGATTGGAAAAAATTCTAATTTAATTCATCCAAAATCAGGTTCTTTTTTCTTTATAGCAGAGATTATATGTGATTTAGAATTAAGCTACGATGGACCAATAAAAGATTATTGTGGTACTTGCACAAGATGTATTGACGCATGCCCTACAGAAGC
>CALPOI020000031.1 GCA_943325145.2 Candidatus Planktophila lacus
GCTGTCTTTGTATGATAAATAATCTAAAATCTTATAGATTTCAATTTTTTTTCCTGGATAGGCTGGAGCAGTTCCTTTAATTACAACTTTCTGCTGTGAAAAAAACGTATTCCACACCATAAAAAACAAAATTGAAAGTAACAACTTATTCATCTTTACTAACGATTTAAAATGCTGACTTCTGAAACAAAAGGACTAATATCACCTTTATTTCTTGCGATTTCACGAACAATTGTTGCACTTATTGGGGCCACAGCGGGGTCTGTCATAAAAAAAACAGTTTCAATACCAGAAATAGCCAAATTCATTTGAGCAATTGCTTTTTCATATTCAAAATCATTCGTATCCCTCAAACCTCTTAGAATATATTGAGCATCAATATCTTTACAGTATTCAACTGTTAGCTTTTGATACGTTTTCACCTCAACCATAGGAAAAGATTCATAAATTTTAGATATCTGTGCTTTACGTTTTTCTAAATCAAAAAAATAGTTCTTACCACTGTTAATACCTATTCCTATCACAATTTTATCAAAAAGTGGAATTGCTTTCTGGATAATACTTTCATGACCTTTTGTAAAAGGATCAAATGAACCTGGAAATAGAGCGGTTTTTAAAGTCATAAAACGAATATTAATCTTGTTTATTAATAAGCCAACTACTAAAATTATGCATTAAAAAAACTAAAATTTACATTCCCATAGTTTTTAACACGTTCAAAATTTGCATGATTTGAAAAGTCTGTTTTTTTACCATGTTCTACTACTAAAAGTCCATCTTGAAGTAATAAATTTCGTTCAAAAATTAAACCAATCAATTCATCGTAAAAAGATATCTCATAAGGCGGATCCATAAAAATCAAATCGTACTTTTGGTCACATCTTCGGACAAAATCCCTTACATCCCCTTTAACAACGTTCATTACATGATTTAAATTGTTCTCATCAATCATTTTTTGAATAAAACGACAACAATTAAAATTCGTGTCAACACTTGTTATCACACCAGCTTCTCTTGAAGCAAACTCTAACGAAATATTTCCTGTACCAGCACACAAATCTAAAATCTTCAATTCAGATAAATCTATTGCGTTCTCTAACACATTAAACAAGCCTTCCTTTGCAAAATCAGTCGTTGGTCGTGACGGAAAATTTTTTGGTGGACTGAATCTTTTTGACTTTAAAAAGCCTCTTACTATACGCACGACAAATGAAATTTAGGTAAAGATGGAACTTTTTGTTCCAAACATTGTATTTCTTTAAAACTTTCAATTTTCAACCATTTTTCAGAAAATTCAGCAAACTTTATATCAATCGCTTCTTGTGAAGTATGGAAATAAAGTTTTCCTTTTAACAATGGAATTGCTGATTGCTGAAGTGTAAACGCTACAAAGTATAATAAATCATCACAATTTGTATACTCAAACGTGTTAGCAAACAAAAACTTACTATCATGAATTACCTCCAATAGAAAATAGTTTTTATACAATACAACTGTAAGTTCTAATCCTAATTTTGATTTTTCAATGGACTGACGTAAAATATTTGAAAATGCATGTTGGATTATAATTCGAGGATATTTAATCACGAAAAAACTTTTGACCCATAGTGGAATTTCAAACACATTTACTACACCAATTTCTCCGATCGAATTATAATCTAAATTAGATAATGTTGCTTCTTTATTAAAACATGTCGAAAATATGGTGCTTAAATCACTTGCTTTGTGAACTGTTGATGGAACAAAAACTGTTTGTGAAGAGATCCATGCTAATGAATAAAAATCATATGACCCTAAATTCAACTCATTCAATAAGGTTGCTATTTGTTCTTTTTGATCTTTCTCATTGTCTGATAGAAATGTAACAACACCCTTGGTATCTGTTACATTATTCGGTTTCAATTCGTAAACACCAAACGAATGAGCACTTAATTCAAAAACAATATGTGATTCAGCCATAAAATTCAGAAGAATGAATTTAAAATTAAAACAAAGCTACTATTTTTTAAGCGTTGAAAATCAAAACATGAAGATAAATCTGGGATATTTTAGATTCTATCAATTAACTTTCTATTTTGTACTTAAATTTGCTAACCATGGAAAAAGAGAACGAAAATTCGAGATTATTCAAAAAAAATTTTGAAGATAATTTTCCTTTCATTCCTTCTGAAGATCAATTAAAATCCATTCAACAATTAGTGGAGTTTACCTTTGATTCAAATCCGAAAAAACTACTAATAATCAATGGATTTGCAGGAACAGGAAAAACTACCTTACTTGGAGCTTACATTAAAGCAATGGATGAATTCAAACTTAAGAATAACCTTTTAGCCCCAACTGGTAGAGCCGCAAAAGTGTTATCATCAAAAGCAAATAAACAAGTATTGACTATCCACAAAAAAATTTACTATAAAAACATTCAACCTGGAGGGAAAATCACCTTAACACTTTCTCCTAACCTCCATCGTTCTTCAATTTTTATCATTGATGAATCCTCTATGATTGGAGACGAATTAATTCCATCAGAGAATCAATTTTCACAACGTTCCTTACTAGATGATATCATTACTTATGTTTACGGAAACAACAATTGCGCACTTATTTTTATTGGTGACACGGGACAATTACCTCCGATAGGAAGCGAACTTTCACCTGCGCTTTCAATAGAATCATTGAACTTTAACTACCCACATTTAAAGATTTCTCATATAAAACTCTCAACTATTCTTCGACAAACCTTGAATTCTGGGATTTTATATAATGCTACAACAATTCGTACGTTTGAAAAAATGAATGACTATGTCTCTCTAAAAATCAATCAATTCACTGACACAAATCAGATTAACGGGACGGATTTATTAGATTCATTAGAAGATAGTTATGATAAATATGGACTAGATAATGTTATCGTGATATCTAAATCTAATAAAAGGGTTAATCTATATAATCAAAACATCAGAAGTAGAATTCTATATATTGAAGACGAATTGGTCCGAAATGAGCGTTTAATGGTTGTGAAAAATAATTATTATTGGCTAAAAGAAACCTCTAAAGCTGGGTTTATCGCAAATGGAGAAACCATTCAAGTCAACAGAATTTTAAATTACGAAACAAGATATAATCATCGATTTGCGCGGGCTGAAATAACATTGATTGACTATCCAGAAGATGGAGAAATAGAAGTATTATTACTGATAGACACACTAAATCTAGAGTCTGCTTCATTGACTAGAGAATCAATGAAAAAATTATTTTTCACCATTGAAGAAGATTATCTTGATGAAAAAAACAAACGAAAAAGGTATGAATTAATTGTAAAAAACGAATATTTTAATGCACTACAAATTAAATATGCTTATGCAATAACGTGTCATAAAGCTCAAGGTGGAGAGTGGCCAATTGTTTATATCGATCATGATTATTTAATTCCTGAAATGTTAGATTCTTCTTTTTACAAATGGTTGTATACCGCATTTACAAGAGCTAAAGAAAATATCTATTTAATTAATTTTGATAAAAATTTTATTTCAGATGCGCCTAATCAATAAAACAAGTAACAATAGTTATTTCATCAATTAGATGAAACAATATGCTATAACGAAAAAAGGTGTCCCTGATGAGACACCTTTAAATAGTAAGCATTAGTTTATTTACTTATAAACTGTTTTAAAATTTTCGTTCAATGCAACTTTCGCAAATTCTTTGTCTTTTGCAATTTTCTTTTTGTAAGAAGCATCTTTGTCTACAGCATTTTTCAAGAAATTAATACAATCATCTGCTTTCTCTTTTCTAGCGCTTATGATTGCTTTTAGGTAATTACCTTGTGCGGTATTATTATCAGTAGAAGCTTCTAATGTCTTCATCGCACCATCATAATCCTTATTCAAGACCTGTGCTAAGGATTTATTGAACGTTTGATTCTCTGAAAAATTAGAGATGGCATCAGCATAATTCCCTTCAATAATTTTAATTATACCTTTGTTATAATTACCTTCCATACCTGCGCCTGAAGCAGTTGACAACATTTGTTTTGCTTTTTTCAAGTCGCCGTTTACACCAGTAATTGCAGCTAAATTATTTTTTACAATACCATCTTCCTTGTTTAATTCAGCAGCTTTTTCAAATTTAACTTTTGCATCTGCGAATTTACCTTGATTGAATAAAATCACTCCCTCATTGTTAAAAGCTCTGTAATCTTCAGGATATTTTAACTGAGCAAATGCATAAACTTTATCAATTTGAACTGGATCAGTTAGTAATGTAGCACTGTACATCAATTGCTCAGCGTCAAGAACATCTGGTGTATTTAAAGCAGCAGCTTTATACTCTTCATCAGTTAAACCAATTGTCTCATACTTTACTCTAATTTCAGCACGTCTTAATTTAGGGAAAACATTGTCATCCAAATAAGTAAATGTTTTTGCCATGTTTCTCATTTCAGTCTCACGTTGAATTGGATCTTTATACATCTCTAAAACACGAATCACCAACTGTTTTTCATCTTGGTTCATGGTAGATTTTTCAAGCTCAACTTTAAAACCTTCATAATCTTCACCACGACCTAGCATGGTGTAAATTTCAGCTTGAGCAGCAGAATTACCTGATTTCTTAGCCAACTCTATTGCAGTATTTTTTCCTGTAGTGGCACGGTCTGTTGACAACGTATTATTCTTATTTTCCTCTCCTTCAGGTGAAGCGTAACCAACTACATCAATAGACTTAATTGTTACTTTAGGATTATCTTTATTTTCAGACAACCAAGTTTGGAAATTTTTCAAATAATCTTGCTCTAATTCTGATGCTCTAAAATCAGATTTACCTTTCAAAAACTTTACTTGTGAAGTGAAAACTGCTTCTTTTGTTTTGGAATGATTTTCCTTTTTAATTAGAGCAACTTTAAAGTCTTTATTAACTAACAACGGAGTAACAATTGTTCCTTCAGCCAAATTTTTTGTTGGAATTTGTAACTTTTCTTTTCCAGCAATTAAAACTCTACCTGAGACAGTCAATTGCGTTGCTTCGTAGTCTGGCTTATACGCAATTACATCTTCATAAGTGAATATCCCTCCTGGCTTGTAGGCAATAGTAGTACCATTTCCGGTACCTTTTTCTCCGATAACCGTAACGGTATTCAATGCATCGTAACCAATCATTGGAGTAAATTCTACAGTTGCTTTCTTATTCAATCCTTTTGCAGGGAATGTTCCTTCAATTTTTACTCTAACGCTATCTCCACGCATTTCTAATGGAGATGGTGTAACAGTGTAAGTGACATCTTTTACTAAATCACAACTCAATATAGTAAAACCAGTGAGAGCGAGAATAGAAATATTTTTTAATGGTAATGTTTTCATAATATGGATTATATCTAAATTAAACTTAACTCCAATAGTTACAATAATACGCAATTATTTTATGTTATTGAATAATTTGATTCAATTAACTCGATTTAAGTACGTTTCTTCAGTAAATATATTGGATACATCTTTACATTTATTGAATAGCTCTTCCATTGAAATTAATGAAATTGGATCTTTAAAATGAGGTGCAATTTCAGACAATGGTTTTAACACAAAAAGTCGTTCTTTGATTCTAGGATGTGGAATCGTTAAATCATTTAGATCGAAAATTTGATTGTTAAAATATAAAATATCAATATCAATTGTTCGATTTTGATATTCGTTCGTGAATTTTCTAGTTCTTCCTAATTCATACTCAATCGCTTTAAATGTAGTTAACAATTCCAACGGAGATAAAATTGTTCGAAGTTCAACAACACAATTTAAAAAATACTCTGTTGAATCAAACCCCCATGGTTCAGAATAATAGTATTTAGAAATTTGGTTAATTTCAATATCTTGATGATTATGTATTTTATCAATAGCAGAAATTATGGTGGATTTTTTATCCCCCAAATTACTACCCAAACCTATAAACACATTTGTCTCTTTCATTTCAATGAAATTCAAACTTCCTTGTCGAATGATACGTTCTATTAAAAAAAGGGTTACAAATATCTAATACTATAACTACATTTGTATTTAAAAATTAAATTATTATTGCTATGAAAATTTCATTTTGGAAATTATTTTGGCCAGCATTCATTGCTATTATGGTCGGTTTTATCCTTTGGTTACTTGTCTTTTTTGGAGTCATTGGTGGAATAGTAGCACTCGCTAAAAGTTCAGATGAAGAAGTGATAAATTCATCTACAATTCTTCATCTTACGCTAGATGGAGAAATCAAAGAAAATGGATCTTCAGAACTCAACCCTTCAAATTTTGAAGTTAACTCTAGCTTTGGATTAAGTGATTTGCTTTATGGATTTGAAAAAGCGGCTAAAGACCCCTCCATAAGAGGAATTTATGTTGAATTAAACACCTTCAACTCAGGAATTGCTAATATACAAGAACTTAGAAATGCCTTAAATAAATTTAAAAAATCAGGTAAATTCATCGTTGCATATCATTCTGGTGAATACATTCCATTAAAACAATATTATCTTACTTCTTGCATTGATGAAAACTACGGTTTTCCGACAAGTAATTTTGAATTTTTAGGTTTAAGCACAGAACCTACCTTCTATAAAAACACATTAGACAAGCTTGGAATAGAAATGCAAGTAATTAGAGGAAAAGAAAATGATTTCAAAAGTGCAGTTGAACCATTTTTGTATACAAAAATGAGCGATTCAAGCCGACTTCAAACAAATGTATTATTGACAAATGTTTGGAAATTGATTCTTTCTGATATTTCAAAAGATCGAAATATTTCTATATCAACATTAAATAACTTTGCTGAAAAAGCAACGGTTAGAAATCTGACAATAGCAAAAAAACATCACTTAATTAAAGATTTAAAATTTAAAGATGAAATCATTGCACTCCTAAAGAAAAAAATTAATTATAAAGGTGACGAACTACCTCTTCATTCTTTTGAAAAATATTCAAAAGAGAAATTTTATTTAAACCAACAATTAAACAGTTCTTCAAAGAAGTCAATTGCTGTGATACTAACAGAAGGTGAAATATCATCAAATGGAGATGAACTAAATGCTGAAAAAGTTGCCGGTTACATTCGCTCTGCAAGAGAAGATAAATCTATTGAAACAGTTGTATTGAGAATCAATAGTCCAGGAGGTAGTGCTCTAGCAAGTGAAATATTATGGAGAGAAATTAATCTTACCAATAAAAGTAAAAAAGTCATCGTGTCTATGGGCAATGTTGCAGCGTCAGGTGGATATTACATGGCATGTGCTGGAGATAAAATATTTGCTGAAAACACTACAATAACTGGTTCTATAGGCGTGTTTGGATTGATTCCATATACTGGTGGATTTCTATCTGATAAATTAGGAATAACAATTGATGAAGTAAAAACAAATGCCCACAGTAATATGTCACTCAATAAAAAATTATCAATAGAAGAAATACAATTAGTGCAAACAGAAATTGATGAAATTTACAACCAATTTATTCAAAAAGTTTCTATTGGCAGGAAATTAACTCCAGAATTTGTTCATACAATTGCACGAGGAAGAGTATGGACTGGTGCTGATGCAAAAAGAATTGGATTAGTCGATGAAATCGGAGGAATTGAAGATGCTATTGCTTATGCTGCAAAAAAATCAAAATTAAAAAATCCTCAAATAAAATACTGGCCTAAAAAATCAAAAGAACCATTTGAAGAAATTATTGAAAGTTTACAGGATATGAAAGAAAACAATGCCTCAATTTCTACTTCTGTAAAAATACCAACCAATCTACTAAAAACACTTCAAAAAATAGAAAAACTTCAACAATGTTCCAGAATACAAATGAAACTTCCATTTGAATACAATATAGATTAACAACACATGCCGATCACTAAGCAACAAAATGTTTCATTAAAGCCAATCACAACATTTGGCGTAGATGTAAAAGCAAAAGAATTAATTGAATTTGAATCAATTAA
Source organism: Candidatus Planktophila lacus (assembly GCA_943325145.2). GTDB lineage: Bacteria > Bacteroidota > Bacteroidia > Flavobacteriales_D > Crocinitomicaceae > CANHVK01. Next base: position 7,954 of record CALPOI020000031.1, read on the forward strand.
CCAATTATTTGAAATTAAATTTAATCAGTACCCAACTAAACTTATATTAGGTGGGGGAAGTAATCTTTTGTTCAAACAAAATTTTAATGGTACTATTTTTCAAAATAAAATTAAGGGAATAGAAGTTGTCAATCAATCAGAAACAACCATCACATTGAGAGTTGGAGCTGGTGAGTCCTGGCACGAATTTGTCTTACATTGTGTATCCAACAACTATTGCGGCATCGAAAACTTATCTTTAATTCCAGGAACAGTTGGTGCTGCACCCATTCAAAACATTGGTGCTTATGGTGTTGAAGTAAAAGATATTATATCAGAAGTAGAAGTTTATGACACGATTAATGAACAAACGAATACATTTACCAATTCGGAATGTAAATTTGGGTATCGGGATAGTATTTTCAAATCAATCTACAAGAATCGTTACATTATTACCTATGTTCACTTTAAGCTTTCATTAACACCAAAAATTTCTTCAAACTATGGTGCAATTAATTCAATCTTGGTTGAACAAAAAATTGAAAATCCAAGTATAAAAGATATAAGCAATGCAGTAATTGCGATTAGACAAAGTAAACTACCTGATCCGAAAAAATTAGGGAATGCAGGTAGTTTTTTTAAGAACCCTGTTGTTACGAATGATTGTTTTCTTGAGATAAAAACAAAATACCCTTCTGTCCCATCATTTACCGTTAGTGAAAGTCATGTGAAAATTCCAGCTGGCTGGTTAATCGAAACACTTGGTTGGAAAGGGAAAACCATAGGGAATTGCGGAGTACATTATTTACAAGCATTGGTTTTAGTAAATTATGGCGAGGCATCTGGAACAGAAATATTTGATCTGTCAGAAAAAATTATCCAAGATGTCTTCTCTAACTTCAACATAATTTTAGAAAGAGAAGTTAACATTATTGAATAGCTATAATTATGCAACGTTATTTTATTGAATTAAAATACAATGGTGCTGATTTTTTTGGTTGGCAAAAACAGCCAAAACAAAAAAGTGTTCAAGAAACCATTGAATTGGCATTTTCAAAATTATTCAATTGTGAAATTTCAGTCGTTGGTTGTGGAAGAACGGATACAGGTGTACATGCCTTTAAATATTTCTTACATGTAGAACTTCCTAATTTATTCGACTCAGAGGTATTACTTTATAAACTCAATCGTGTAACGCCTCCCTCTATTGCTTTCACATCTATCATGAAAGTTTCTGAGGACATGCATGCACGTTTTTCAGCTACTACAAGAACTTATAGATATTTCATACATCAACAAAAAGATCCTTTTTTAGCAACTAACAGCTTATATTTCCCTTCAGAGTTAGACTTAGCATCGATGAATCAAGCATCCAATTATTTCATTGGAGAGCAAGATTTCACTTCCTTGTCAAAACTCAATACAGATGTTAAGACAAATAGATGTAATGTAAGCTCTGCAAAATGGTATTCAATTGATAAACATAGGTTTTACTTCGAAATTACCGCTAATCGTTTTTTAAGAAATATGGTAAGAGCAACTGTTGGTACGTTATTGGAAGTTGGCACTAATTCAATTAAACCGGAAACAATTATTGAAATCTTGGATGCTAAAAACAGAAACGCAGCAAAAAAATCAGTAGCAGCACACGGACTTTTTTTATGGGATATTACCTATGGAGAGCATCAAAGTTAATTTATAATGATTATATTTATGAATACCTACAATTAAGATACTTAACAATGAACAGATTTATACCACTAATTGTGTCTTTTTTAATTACAAGTTATTTATTTTCTCAAAATGATACAATTGAAAATTCCTCAGTCAATGAACCATTAAATACTGCTTTTAAACTTGAAAAAGAGGGGAAACTTGACGAGGCGTTAGAAATACTTTCAGAATATATCGAGAACGATACTACCAATAAAACCGCTTATTTTTTAAAAGGTAATATTGAACGATTCAAACGGAACTACGCAACCTCAATTACTGATTATGACATTGCAATTTTATTGGACAGTTCATATTTAAATGCATTTTACAACAGAGGTTTAGCGAAATCAGAAATAGGAAATTTCAGAGGAGCCTTAATGGATTATAAAAAATGTAATCAAATCGATTCAAGTTTCGTTAAAGCATACATCAGCAAAGGTGGACTCTACATTAAACTTAAGAAATATGAGTCTGCAACAATTGAACTTTCTAAAGCCATTCAACTTTCAAAAAATGAAGCTTCTGCTTATTTAAATAGAGCTATAGCGTACAAAGAATTGAACAATTTAGAAGCCGCATTAAATGATTTGAATGCTGCTATTTTATACGATTCTAAATCGTTATCATCTTATTTTTTTCGTGCGGAAATTCGATACAAATTAAACGACAAAATCGGAGCAATTTCAGACTATAATAAAGTGATAGAGATTGAACCAGAACATCAACAAGCCATAATCAATAGAGGGCATTTAAAAAAAGAAATGTTAAACTTCACCAATGCAATTGAAGATTATTCAAGAATCCTCAAATACGACACCAATCAAGTAGCACTTTATTTTTACCGAGGAGAAGCATACATGATGGCAGGTAATCTCTCTTCTGCAAATCATGATTTTCAATTCGCTCTTAAGAAAGATACTTTGAATCCGAAGGCATACTATTACATTGGACTTTATAAACATGAATCGAATGATTTTGAAGGAGCAATTTCAAGCTATACAAAAGCGATAGCGTTGGACTCCAACTATTCATTGGCTTATTATGAAAGAGCAAAAACCTATCAAGAAATCAGAGATTATACGAACGCACAAGACGATTTTACGACAGCAATCGACCTAAATCCAAACCACTTACAATCTTACATACAACGTGCAAAAATGCGTGTAGAATTGGGTGAATTTCACGCGGCGATTTTAGATCTTACAAAGTCCATTCAAATGGATTCAAAAAATATTGAACTGTATAAACTAAGTGCATCTGCCAAGACAAAACTTGAAATGAATACTGAAACAAAAAAAGAAGAAAAAGAAAGTTTACTTAAAGAAGCGATATTTGATTTATCAACGGCTCATGAACTAGATCCAAAAGACGCAAATATACTGATATTAAGAGGAGAACTTCGTTTTAAAAGTAACGATAAAAATGGAGCTTGTATCGATTGGAAAAATGCAACTAACTTAGGCAACAAAGATGCATTACGATTGATAGAAAACAACTGCAACTAAAATTCACACTTTACAATCTTCTCAAAATAATTTGGAGCACTTTGGTATATAGTTGTTGTTGGTTCAGCTTCAAAAATCCCATAAAGTGTTGAACCACTGCCAGACATAGCAACATATACTGCTCCTTGTTGTAATAACTTTTGTTTTACCTCTAACAAATTTGGGTGTAATCCAAACACATAAGGTTCAAAAGAATTTTCAATCTCTTTGGTAAACATTTCAATTTTAGTCTTTCCGATAATCTCTTTAATTGATTTTTTCTTGTCTGTAAATGAGACATTCTGAAAAGCCTCTTTCGTTGAAATGTGTATACCTATATTAACCAACTTAATCCAATATCCTTTCAACGAAAAATTTGCAGGAATTAATTGTTCTCCCCTTCCCGTTGCAATTTGTGGTAAACAATCAATAAAAAAAGCACAATCACTCCCCAGTGTAGCGGCATACTCTTTTAATTTTGAATTACTTATACCTAATTGAAAAACTTCATTTAATCCTTTCAAAACAATTGCAGCATTCGCGGAACCTCCTCCAATTCCAGCTCCCATTGGAATAACTTTATGAAGATGAATTGAACAATTTGGAAATGAAAAATCATTCTTCAAAAGATAATATGCTTTTACACATAAATTATCGATCGGATCACCCGGTATTTTCAACCCAGAAATTGAAAAACTAAACGTTTCATTTGGAAGAATTTCAATTACATCGTACCAAGCTATTGGATACATAAACGTATCTAAATTATGAAATCCATCCGCACGTTTATTAAAAACATGAAGCCCAATGTTTATTTTACAAGGTGAGTAATAAATCATTCCGTAAAGTTAAACTTACCATCGATTTTTTTTTTAATTTTGTCTATATTTTTTTACCTATGGCGACATTTTTAGATTTTGAACAACCGCTTAAAGCACTTGAAGATCAGATCGAACAAACAAGACAAATTGGTGAGTCGACTCAAGTTGATATGTCTGACACGATCAACGCATTGAAGAAAAAGCTTGAGGACAAAACGAAAGAAATTTTCTCAACGTTAACACCATGGCAAAGAGTTCAATTATCTCGCCATCCAGATAGACCTTATACTTTAGCATATATTAATGCTATTTCTAACGGAACGTTTCAAGAATTACATGGAGATAGAAGCGTCAAAGATGACAAAGCAATGATTGGAGGTTTTGGTCTTTTAGATGGAGAAACGGTAATGTTCATTGGACAACAAAAAGGAATCAATACTAAAATGCGCCAATATCGAAATTTTGGTATGGCTAATCCAGAGGGATACCGAAAAGCATTGCGATTAATGAAACTTGCCGAAAAATTTGATAAACCTATCGTTACAATTATCGATACCCCAGGTGCATTTCCAGGATTAGAAGCTGAAGAACGTGGACAAGGTGAAGCAATTGCAAGAAACATCTATGAAATGATGCGTTTGAAAGTTCCTGTTATATGTATTGTGATTGGTGAAGGTGCATCAGGTGGTGCATTAGGAATTGGTGTAGGTGATAAGGTGGTGATGCTTGAAAACACATGGTATTCCGTAATTTCTCCTGAATCTTGTTCATCCATATTATGGAGATCTTGGGATTTTAAAGAAAAAGCAGCTGAAGCATTGAAACTTACTTCAACTGACATGAAAGAATTACAACTTGTAGACGATGTATTAAAAGAACCAATAAATGGTGCTCATCGTTCTCAAGAAGAAATGTTTGGCATTGTTAAACAATACATCAAACTTACTATTAAGGATTTAAAGGTGAAAGATCCGAATCAACGAATCAACGAAAGAATTGATAAATTTTGTAAAATGGGGGTTTGGAAATAACCTCCTTTTTTTTACACAAAAGTTAATTAGTTTATTGTAAAACTATTTCAATATTTTCTCAATATTTGGTTTAAAATACAGATTTGACTTGAGTATTTTACCATCTTCCCTATAAATAGGTTTGCCATTTTCATCTA
>CALPOI020000032.1 GCA_943325145.2 Candidatus Planktophila lacus
GAAATTCGACTACCCTCTAACGAACGACGCTAAAATTTCAAAACTCGCTGCGCTCAGACACTTGAAATTTTTACGCTTACTTATCGTTGAGGGTCCCAGTCTGAAATTTCCTTAGGGACGGGTTTAGGTTTAAGGAGGCGCTATCGCTTTTGATTACTAATTTTTACGGGGCATTTCGCTTTACAAATTGAAACTCGCTTCCTCCTAAAGTCGGAAGCTCAAACAGTCAATTTGTAAGACGCTTCATTTCCTCAAAATTTACGTAATCTAATTTTAAGGCGCGAATTAGATATTTTGGAGCTTTTGGTATATAGTTGGAAGGCAAAAGACCATATTTTTTGATTTAAAAGTGTTTTTTAACACGCAAAAGTTTATATTTTGTCATTTATTTAGTGTATGCGACTAATTACGTTGTTGGTGTATTAAATAAAATTCTTTCGTAGGTTTTTCGGAATTTTTCGGCTCCTGTTTGAAGGTTAAATTCTTTTATTCCATATTGAATAATTGTGTTTTTATCCGGTAATGGTTGGCTGATTATTTTTTGTGTAATTGATTCGTATTCTTGTTGTTCAAAATTGTTGACGACCCATCCGCTGTTTGTTTCTGATATGATTTTATCTGCGTCGCCTACATTTGCATTACAAATTATTGGAATGCCCATTGCCATCAGTTCCCCTTGTTTTGTTGGTGATGACGCCTTTTTAGAATATGCTGGTAAAATGAAATAAATGGATACCGTAAATAAAGAGATGTAAGTTGGGACTTCTGTGTGTAAACAACTCGTAACTATAATATCAGATGTATTTATGTTTTTTGATGAAGCGACAGCTTTTATTTTTTCAGCTGGCTCGTTAGTTATGAATAAAAAAAATGCATTTGGCAATCTGTCTTTTAGCACTTTAAAAAAGTCTAACATTTCAGGAAGCATGTACCAGGTACCAATAGAACCTACGTATCCCAGAACAAAATTTTCATCGTTTATTTTCAACTCTTTTTTGAGGGTGCAAATATTGTTTTTGTTGGTGTTTTGATGGTTGAATAAATTTGTATCTACACAGCAAGGGATAACTTCGATTTCGAGTGTTTTTAATTTGAATTTCTTATTTATTTGAGTTTTTTCTTGCCATGATTCAATTTCTTTTTTTGCACTGTTTGTTAAGCTGATAATTTGAGAAGCACTAGATAAAAAAAATAGTTCTTTCCTTTTGTAATAATTGTAAATATTTCTAAAAATAAAATTTGATTTTTTCCAAATATTTCCATCAATACGCTCATCTGCCCAAAATCCACGCATATCAAAAACCCATGGTATATCAAATTTTTTGTGCATCAACATTCCAATATCGGCAGCTTGATAACTTCGACAATGTATTAAATCAATTTTATTTATTGAATTTATCTTTTTTGTTTGGAGGTACATTTTAAAGATGTCCCATATTGTACTTAAAATTGGCGGTTTTTTTGTGTAGGATTGTGGGTGCCAGTCTATGTTCGATTCATTACAAATTTGTTGAATTATTTTTTTGGTTTTTTCGAATCTTTCAATTTTTTCAAAACTAATTAGACTGAATTTGTAATTTTCCTTACTGTTTTCTGTCAGGTATGGAAGTACTTGAGATTGTCCTAAAGGGTCTGTCATTCCATCATAAGAAATATATAAAATGTGTTTTTTTTTCATGCTAATTTTTCTTCAATCAAAGGATGGAAAGCTATTGATTTTTTAAAAAGCTAATTTTTATGCTCTATACAATTGTTTTTTATTCTACATCCATTTCTCGTACCACATTTGAAAGATCAAAATGTACCAAATTTTGTAATCCAATTCTTTTTTTCCGTTGTAAAAATTCTTTTTGAGTTCTTTTATTGCTGACCAATGAAAGATTTCTTGCTTTTTTATTTTGTTTTCATCTAAGTATTCTTCTACTAATTCTTTTAATTCATTGGTTAACCAACTTGCCATCGGTATTGCAAACCCCATTTTAGGTCTGTCCATGATTTCTTTCGGAATGTATTGATGTACTATTTCTTTGAGAATGTATTTTTTGTTTCCATTAAAGTACTTGTAATCGTTTGGAAGTCTTGCTGCCCACTCGATAACTCTATGGTCAAGAAATGGCTCACGTCCTTCCAAGCTAGCTGTCATGGTTGCACGATCTACTTTTTGTAGGATGTCGTCTACTAGGTATGTTTGGTAATCAATCGCTTGCATGTACGCAAGAGAACTGAATGTGCTTGGAGACAATTCGGTGGATTGATAAGCTGTATCTAATTTGTTGAATTTTGGGATGAGGTAATCTGACAACTGTTCGTCTGTTAACTGTTGACTTAAACTCAACATAATTGTTTGTTCGTTCGGATTTCTAAGTATTCCTTTTAATTTCTCGTATCGATTGTGAAAATTGTATTTATTTTTTAAAATTGGAATCGATTCTGAAGGAATTCTTTCCATTAATTGTGCTGTTGTTTTGCGTATTGAGGCAGGTATCTTTGTTATTTTTGTTCTGTATCTCAATAAGTAATCGTAACGATTGTACCCAGCGAAGATTTCATCACCAGCATCTGCACTTAGGGCAACTGTTACCTCTTTTCGAGCAATTTTACTGACTAATGTTGTAGGTAGTGCACTGCTATCTGCAAAAGGTTCGTCGTAATAATAAGGCAAATCCATTATTCCATCCAATACTTCTTTCGCCGTACACATTACTTCTGTATGATCCGTTCCAAGTATTTCTGCTGTTTTTTTCGCATATGGTGCTTCATTTAGTCCAATGTCTGGAACACCTATTGTGTAGGTCTTTAATGGTTTTGTTCTATCTTTTTGAAGCAATGCAGCTACACAAGTACTGTCGTATCCACCACTCAAAAAGACACCCACCGGAACATCTGCTACCATTCTGTATTCACAGGCACTTTTTAAGATTTCTTCTGTTTTAATTTTTGCTTCTTCAAATGAAATTTCTAGTTTAGGTTCGTTGTAAGCAGTGTATACTGACCAATATTTTTCAATTTTTGGTTTTGGAGTTTCTGAATTTAATTCGAATGTGAGTATGTGTCCTGGTTTTAACTTGTAGGTATTTTCAAAAATGCAATGAGGGGTAGGAACGTTTCCATATTGTAGATATGCCGCAACTGCATCAATATTTATTTTTTTACTGAACTCTGGATGCTGATGAAATGCTTTTAATTCGGATGCTATCAATAAAAGGTTGTCTTTCCAATAATAAAATAACGGTTTTACTCCAGCTCTATCTCGTATGCAGATTAATTTGTTTTCGATGGTATCGATGATTACAAATGCAAACATTCCAATGAATTTCTCTACACACCCTTTCCCCCATTCTTTGTATGCGTGAAGTATGATCTCTGTATCGGAGTTTGTTGTAAATGTATGTCCTAGAATAATTAATTCAGACTTAATTTCTTGAAAATTATAAATTTCTCCATTGAAAATTATCCAAAGGTTTTCAAATTGCATGGGTTGGTTTGCAGCACTTGTGACGTCAATGATTGCTAATCTTCTGTGGCCAAGACCTAAAGTATATTTATCGTGATTTACTATTACTGTGTTTCCTCCATCTGGACCTCGATGATATAGTGTGCTTATCATCTTTTCGATGTTCTCTTTGGTTGATTTTTTGTTGAAGTCAACGAAGGCTGCTATTCCACACATGGTTTTAATTTTAATCAAAGTTAATTAATTTTTGTGATTGTATACTTACGACGGGTTGCCACCCGTCGTCATGTATATCTCATCCCTTTCGGGATGATGGGATGGGTGGATAGTGTATCCCTGTCAACGGGTTACCACCCGCTGTTATGGGGATCTCATCCCTTTCGGGATGATTGGAGTATCGAGTAAGAGGAGTGGGGGTGGTCAACGGTTAATGAACTACTTGGTGGGGATTCAGTTTATTTGTATATTTACGGAGGTAAAATTGGAGGTACTCCTAGCTTTTGATTTGTTATTTTTCATTGTAAGAGTGCATTTTTATTATTTAATACGATTTTGATGACGGCATTTAGAGGTACAGGGGTTGCATTGGTTACTCCTTTTAAAGAAGATTTTTCGGTTGACGTTGATGGGTTGAAAGCTTTGGTTGAATTGCAAATTGCAGGTGGAACAGATTTCCTTGTTGTTATGGGAACAACGGCAGAATCGCCTACGTTGGTTCAGTCTGAAAAGGAATTGATTTTAAAGACAGTCATTGAAGTGAACAATGGTCGTTTGCCGCTTGTATATGGTGTAGGAGGAAATAATACCTACCAAGTTGGGGAGGCTTTAAAGTCTGTACCGAAAGGGGTAGATGGTATCTTATCCGTCTCTCCTTATTACAATAAACCTACTCAAAAAGGAATTATTGCGCATTTTAATCATTTAACAGATCAAACAGATTTACCATTTATTCTCTATAATGTACCTGGAAGAACAGGTTCAAATATGTTGCCAGAAACTACGTTGCAGTTGGCTGAAATCAAGAATGTTGTAGCAGTTAAGGAGGCTTCAGGGAATTTCAGTCAAATCATGGAAATCATTCGAAATAAACCTTCTGATTTTACGGTTTTATCAGGGGATGACGCGTTGACGATGCCTTTGATTTCCTGTGGTGCTGAAGGGGTTATTTCTGTTGTTGCAAATGCATTGCCTGAGAAGTTTTCCGAAATGGTTCGATTGTCTATACAGCATGATTTTGAAAAGGCACGTGTCATTCATAACGAATTACTTCCGATTACTAATTACTTTTTTGAAGAAGGAAACCCAGCAGGAGTGAAGGTAGCTTTGGCGCAACGTGCAGTTTGTCAAAATGTATTACGATTGCCTTTGGTTTCTGTTTCTACTAAATTGTCAGATAAAATTCATAGAGAAATGGAGCAATTGCTTCATTATGCATAATTCAAAAAAATTAATGTCTATTTATAACCAAATTCGTGCTTTTGTTGAGAAAGCCACAAAGATTGTAATTACTTCTCATCGTTCACCAGATGGGGATTCAGTTGGTAGTTCAATGGCTTTGTATCATGTGTTGACTTCTTTGGGAAAAGAGGTGGTGGTTTGTCATCCAGATCCTACACCTACTTATCTTAAATGGGTGCCAGATGTTGCTTGTATTGAAAATTTTGATGGCGATAATTTATTGGTTAATAATCGACTACTAAATGCAGATTTAATATTTTGTTTGGATTACAATGAGCCATCTCGTCTTGGTGATGCTATGGGAGCAATTTTGGTGCAGTCGACTGCTAAAAAAATAATGATTGATCACCATTTGATGCCCGCAGATTTTACAGATTTGATGCTTTCAGATACTTCGTCTTGTTCTACTTGTCAGCTAGTTTTTGATTTGATTGAAGGGGCTGATTGGATGAGCCATTTATCAGTAAATGCAGCTGTTTCAATCTATTTGGGAATTATGACTGATACAGGTTCATTTCGATTTCCATCAGTTCAACCTAGAACGCATGAGATTATCGCTAAACTTTTGGCGTTTGAAATCAATCATTCGCTTATTCATGAGGCAATTAATGATGTGAATACACTTGATCGCTTACGACTTAAAGGCTTTGCGTGTTCTGATAAATTAGTAGTCAACGAAAAAGACAAGTATGCATACATTACTTTGACCCAAGAAGAATTAGAACGCTATAATTATCAAAAAGGGGATACAGAAGGCTTGGTAAATACGGCTTTATCGATTGTTGGTATGCGTATTGCTGTACTTTTTCAAGAGTATGAAAATTATGTGAAAATTTCATTTCGATCTAAAGGAAAAGAAAACGCGGTAAATGTAATGGCTTCTACTTATTTTCATGGTGGTGGTCATGCGAATGCTTCTGGAGGTAAACACAATGGCTCCATTCAAGATGCCGTTCAGCTCTTTGAACAAGTTTTCCCAGAATTTTTTTCCACATTCTAATAAATTTATGCAAATAGTTTATTTTCTAGTGGTATTCCTTTTGTTTGGTTGTAGTTCAAAAGCACCAAAACAAACTGAGGTAAAATGGAATAAAGAAAAGTCGATAGAGCTAAGTCATTCGGTTGCTGTCAAAGAAAAACTAGCGATTAAAATGTACATTGCTAACCGTCCTTCTTATAAAATGGAAGAAACTGGAACAGGATTGAATTATTATATCTATTCCAAAGCAACTGGTCCATTGGCAGAATCAGGCCGTGAGGCTGGGATTTATTACACGATTTCATTTTTAAATGGAACAAAATGCTATTCTATGGATAGCACTTCTACAGAATTTCATAAAATTGATCACAGTGAATTAGAAACTGGGTTACAGGAAGGTTTGAAAAAAATGCGATTGGGTGAGAAAGCTATTCTAATTATACCTTCACATTTGGCGCATGGATTAACTGGAGATCAATCTAAAATACCTCCCCTTACTCCGTTGGTAATTGATGTCACTTTAAAAGAACTACGATGAAAATAACATCTATTTACTTTCTGTTTTTTATTTTACTTTCTATGTTTTCTTGTCAGGTAGAAGGAGTTGACAAGAAAAAGGAGGTTGAATTAGACGAAAAGCAAGACTTACCGTCTGTTCCTTCTTCAAGTAAAAACAAAACACTACAACCAATTTCTACTAAAGATATTGAGAAATTTAAAAACGGGTTAAAGATTAAATGGTTCAAAAGAGGTGAAGGCCCTTTTTTACAAAAAGAAGATGTTGTAGCAATTAATTTTCAGGTGCTGCTTTTGAATGGAGAATTAGTCGATGGTAATGAATTATTGAGAAAGCCGTATCTTCCTTTTTTAGTTGGTTATGGCATGCAAACGAAAGGATGGGATTTGGCATTTACTCATTTAAAAGTCGGAGATTTTGTTGAAATTTATTTACCAGCAGCCCTTGCACGAGGGAAACATGGAGTTAAAGGTTTGATACCACCAAATTCTCCTAATATTTTACGTGTAAAAATCCTAAAAAAAATGGAGCCTACACATGTAGATTCTGGTGTGAAAGTTTGGTTGTTAGAAGAGAACACCTCTGAAAAATTATTGGCATCCGAAAAAACAGAGGTGACCTTTCATTATATTGTTGGAACACCTACCAATCCAAGATACGATATTAGCTACAGAAGAAACACTCCTTATCGTTTGAGATTTTCTGATTTTGGTATTGTAAAAGGATTGAAAAAAGCGTTAATAAATGCAAAAAGATCTGACAAGCTTTGGGTTGTTGTACCCGCAGAAATGGCCTATGGATCAAAGGGATTGCTTGATCTAGTAAAACCAAATGAGCCTGTCTTCTACGACATATTCGTAGAAAATGTTACAAAAATTTAAAATAAAGCTGTATATTTGCAACCGAGCGTCTAGTGTGATTTTTTAAATACCACTATTAATCGCTTTAAAGAACTGAAGTTACACTAAAAATAATTAAATGAAGTTATTCTTTTTATCCTTATCTATCTCGCTTTTAAGCTTCACATTAACTGCACAAAATAATGTTGCAGATTATGATTTACAAGATCAATTAATTTTTGAAAATGAACCTGAGTTTAATCATGATAATTCTTTCGATGGAATTTTAAATTATGATTTGCATAAAAGAATTACTTCTGATCCTAAATTAAATTTCTCTCAAAACTGGAATACTCAAACTTTATATTCGTCTAAAAACAGAGGAAGTGTTACACAATTGAATGATACTTTATGGATGTGTGTTGAGGATTCAGCAAACGGACAATTTGTTATGCCACATTCAGGTTATATGACTTCTAAATTTGGGCCAAGATGGGGAAGGTCTCACCAAGGAGTTGATATCGGTTTGAAAACAGGTGAGATGGTTCGTTCTGCATGGAATGGTCGTGTTCGTTACGCTAAATTTAACGAAGGAGGTTATGGTAATTTGGTAGTAGTTCGTCATTATAACGGGTTTGAAACTTATTATGCACATTTAAGTAAATTATTGGTTTCGCCTAATCAAGAAGTGAAAGCAGGTGATGTAATTGGCTTAGGAGGAAATACAGGACATTCTTTCGGTGCGCATTTACATTTTGAGGTTCGTTTTTTCGATGTTGCAATTAATCCTGAACACATCATTGATTTTGCTTCTAACAATGTGAGAGATGAAAATGTAATGGTTCACAAAAATATTTTCCAAGTTAAGCTTCCTGGTGGGTATAAAAAATCTTCTGTAAAAGAGGAGGAGCATGATCACGATCATGAATTGAATCATGAGGAGGATGAGTTTGAGCCAGTAGAACTAATGGCGGGTGTAACATTGCCTGTGGCTAGTGAGGTAAAAGTAATTGAAACTCCAAAGAAAGTTACACCAACAAAAACTGTTGCTAAAGAATACAAAAGATACTATTCAGTAAGATCAGGTGATAATTTATCTAAAATTGCTGACCGTAACCGTACAACAGTTGAAAAATTATGTCAACTAAATGGTTTGAAAGCTTCTAGAGTTTTAGAGGTTGGTACTTCAATCCGTGTAAAATAATTCATTGACTGTGAAAAGATACTTTCAACTTATTCTTTGTTTAACGTTATTAGTATCTTGTTCAGAATATGGTCGTGTAATTAAATCGGATGACTATTCTGCAAAATTTGATTTAGCCAATCGTTTTTACGCTAAAAAATCCTATATCAAAGCTACAACTCTTTACGAGCAAGTTTACCAACGATTGCCAAAAACTACCGAGGGTGAGTTGTCTTATTATTTACTAGGGAAATCGTATTACAATATTGAAGATTATATTTTGGGAGCGTATTATTTAGCTTCCTTTTCAGATAAATATCCTGACAGCCCGAAATGTGAAGAAACGAGTTTTTTAAATGTATTATGTGCAGTTAATAATTCTCCGAAGTATACACTAGATCAAACTGAAACAGATGTTGCGTTGAATGAATTGCAATTATTTATTTATAAGTACCCAAATTCAGTTCATCTTGATTCATGTAATTTTTTGATGGACAAATTGCGTTCAAAACTTGAATTGAAAGAAGTGGAAACAATTAAGTTGTACGATAAAACAAGTCAGTATAAATCTGCAGTAGTTTTGTCTTCTTCTTTTGTAAAAGCACATCCAACTTCTATTTACAGGGAACAAACGCATTCAATTTTAGTCAAAAACTCTGCATTATTAGCAATTTACAGTATAGAATCGAAAAAAAAGGAAAGAATTACCGATGCTTTCGAAAGATATCGTAAATTTGAAACAGATTTTCCAAATTCACGTTATCTACCCGATTTGAAATCGTTAATAACTCAATTGGAGGGAAGTCAATTTAATTAAATCTACATTAATTATGAATTACAAGAACACAAATTCTGAGCGTTCAACTATTACACGCGATACAATTCGTTTCGAAGAAAAAACGGAAGGGAACATCTATGAAAGCATCGTAGCGATGTCAAAACGTTCTAACCAAATTTCTTCTGAATTGAAGGAGGAGTTAACAACAAAATTGCAAGAATTTGCTTCTTCTACTGATAACTTGGAAGAGATATTTGAAAATAGAGAACAAATTGAAATTTCTAAATATTACGAAAGATTACCAAAACCTGTTGCAATCGCGATGTCAGAAATGTTAGATGATAAAATTTACATTCGCAAAACAGGAACAGAAGAAACAGAAAAGTAATGAAAGGAAAACGCATACTCTTGGGAATTACAGGAGGTATAGCGGCTTACAAAATTGCTAGTCTAATTAGATTGTTTATTCAAGAAGAGGCAGAAGTCAGATGTATTATGACTCCTGCCTCTTCTGATTTTATAAGTCCGTTAACCATTGCAACACTCTGTCAGCATCCTGTGTACATCGATTTTTGGAATAAGTCAAATGGTGAATGGACGAATCATGTCTCACTAGGTGGGTGGGCAGATGTTTTTTTAATCGCTCCTTTAACTGCGAATACGTTAGCGAAATTGGCAAATGGGTACTGTGATAATTTATTGACAGCTACCTATTTATCTTCGAAAACACAGGTAATTGTTTCGCCAGCAATGGATTTAGACATGTACCAACATGCGACAACACATGAAAATTTATCAAAACTTAGCGCTCAAGGAGTAATTGTATTGCCACCTGAAGAGGGCTTTTTAGCCAGTGGTCTTATCGGAAAAGGAAGATTACCGGAACCAACTGTACTTTTTTCAAAGATTCAAAATTATTTTAATTTACAAGCTACTTTTGATGGACAAACTGTATTAATTACAGCAGGACCAACGTACGAGCATATTGATCCAGTTCGTTTTATAGGGAATCATTCCTCAGGTAAGATGGGGTTTTTAATAGCTTCCTCTTTTTTGAAAAGAGGGGCAAAAGTTAAATTAATTTCAGGTCCAACACATCAAAAGTTAGACCATCAGAATTTAGAATTCTTTCCAATTACGACAGCGTTAGAAATGCTTGAAGTGGTCAAGAATGAATGGAGTAAGTCTTCTATTGGTGTTTTTAGTGCAGCAGTTGCGGATTATCGACCAGTTCATGTTGCAGATCAAAAAATCAAAAAAAACACGGATGAATTGACGTTGACGTTGGTGAAAAACCCTGATATCTTAGCTTGGGCAGGTGCGAATAAAAATCAAGAGCAATTTTTAGTTGGTTTTGCTTTAGAGACTACAGATGGTAAGGCTTATGCAGAAGGTAAAATCACATCCAAAAAATTAGATGCAATTGTATTGAATTCTTTGGAAGTTAAGGGTGCAGGGTTTGGTGGTGATACCAATCAAGTGTCGATTTGTACGAAAGATTTCCATTGGAATTCGTATGAACTGAAATCAAAAGTCGAAGTAGCTGAAGATATCGTTGAATTTATTCAGAATACATTGGAATTAAGCTAAAATAATCGTTAATTTTAACTCAACTAAATTTAGTGATATGCGATTTTTGTTTGCACTCTTGTTTTTCTTTAAGTTTCCACTTATAGCACAGGAATTAAATTGTCAAGTAAGCATTGTTACTGATGCAAAGTTGGAAGTTTCATCTTTAGACAAAGAAGTTTTTGAACAATTAAAACAATCCATTTATGAATTTATGAATTCAACCAAATGGACGAAGGATAAATTTTTGGTAGAAGAAAGAATTAACTGTAACCTTCAATTACAAATAACTTCAATCCCATCACAGGGTTCTTATTCTGGCTCATTACAGGTGCAATCTTCACGTCCTGTGTTCAATAGTAGTTACACTACGACAGTATTTAATTTTTTAGATCAAAATCTAAATTTTCAATTCACAAAGAATACGGTATTGATTTATGCTCCAAATCAATTTAGAGATAACTTAACTTCAGTATTGGCTTTTTATGCGAATTTTATATTAGGGATGGATTACGATACTTTTTCATTGAAAGGTGGAACTCCATTTTTTAATGAGGCACAACAAATTGTTTCCAATGCTCAAAGTTCCGGAGGCGAAGGTTGGCAATCCAATGAGGCCAATAAAAGGAATCGTTTTTGGTTAGTTGACAATGTACTTCAAGAGTTGTTTTCACCGCTACGAGTTTCTTTGTTTGAATACCATCGAAATGGATTAGATCAGTTATACGCGAATAAAACAAATGCAATTGCTGCAGTTTATTCTTCTCTAGAGCCTTTGTCACAAGTTGTTGCAAATCGACCAAATTCAGTAAATATTTTAAATTACATTCAAGCAAAATCTACAGAAATTAAAAACATGTATACGGATGCCACTGCAGATCAAAAAACACAGATGGTAGATTTATTGAAAAAATTAGACCCTGTAAATACTTCTAACTATCAAGAAATTCTCGATTAAATGTTAGCATCTTTAGAAATTCACAATTTTGCATTGATTGATGCAATAAAAATCAATTTTACTTCAGGATTTACTGTCATAACTGGCGAGACTGGTTCTGGTAAGTCTATTTTATTAGGAGCGTTACACCTGATTTTGGGAGAACGGGCTAATTATACAGTGATTCGTTCTAAAGAAAATAAAACGATTGTTGAAGCGGTGTTTCATTTAACCCCATCGATTTATTCTGATTTTTTCACATTAAATGACATTGATTTTTCTGAAGAAACTATTGTGCGTCGTGAAATTACTGCTCAAGGAAAATCTCGAGCATTTATCAATGATACTCCAGTTTCATTATTGGTTTTAAAAGAATTTTCAGAACAATTGATTCATATTCACTCTCAGCATAATACGCTGGAAGTAAAAAAGCCTGCTTTTCAAATGGATGTTTTAGACGTTTTGGCTGGAACATTGCTTGAACGTGCGAGCTATAGAGATAAGTACAAGACATATAGAAACATACAACAAAAATTAACTTCTTTAGAATCGGAATACCGACAACGACAATTGGATTTGGATTTTATTCAATTTCAATTGGATGAATTAGATAAATTAAATTTATCCAAAGTTAATTATTCATCCATTGAACAAGAACTGTCTTCTTTTGAGAAAATGGACGATATTCGTGCGTCATTTATAGCAATCTCTAACGAGCTTACTACTGAAAATGAGGGTACTAATGTGTTGAATAATTTATTGTTGTTAAAAAGTCGTTTAGATAAAATTCGGGGTACTCATACAAGTTTAGATGTCTTAATTAACCGTATCCATGAAGTTATTTTGGAAGTAAAAGATATCGGTGAAGAAAGTATCGGTCTATTAGAGGATTTATCGAATGATCCTGAAAAGCAAGCAGTATTAACCTCACAATTGGATCAATACAATACATTATTGCGCAAACATCATCTAACCACTCAAGAGGAATTAATTTCTAAATGGAATGAGTTGGCGCAAAATCAGGAAGGTGTAGAAGAGATGGCGCAACAATTAACTGCATTAAAAGCAGAACAAATCAAATTATTTGAAGAATTGAGTCAACTTGCTACTAAATTGCATGATGCGAGAAAGAATGCAATACCTTCCATTACAGCACAATTGACGGATGTACTTACTTCTTTAAAAATGCCAGACACACATTTGGTTTTTGATCTGACAAAAGAAAATGAATTACATTTGGATGGATTTTCAAATTTGAAGATTTTATTCACCCCGAATAAAGGAATGGTTCCTGTAGCTCTTGAAAATTCAGCGAGTGGTGGAGAATTATCGCGTTTGATGTTGTCAATTCAGTATTTACTTTCAACGAA
>CALPOI020000033.1 GCA_943325145.2 Candidatus Planktophila lacus
CAAGCCAATGCGTGCTCTCTCCCACCGGAACCTAACAATAATACTTTCATTGAAGTTTAATTATAAAAGAAATGTTGAACTTATTTACAGTGATTTAACAAAGACTCAAACAGTAATTTTCCGTCTAAATTATTCAGTACCTCATCTGCAGCTCGTTCAGGGTGAGGCATCATTCCAAATACATTTCTTCCTACATTGCAAATACCTGCAATATTATCAACAGATCCATTTGGGTTGTATTCTTCAGACGTGTCTCCTTGTTCAGAAGCATATCTAAAAATAACTTGATCGTTATCGTATATTTTTTTCATCGTGTCATCCGAAGCATAAAAACGACCTTCACCATGAGCGATTGGAATTTTATAAGTAGAAGTAACATCTAATTCTTTCGTAATTGCGGAAGTTGTATTTGCTGGTTTTAAAAATACATTTTTACAAATAAAACGTTGTGTATTATTATGTAATAAAGCTCCATCTAACAAACCAGACTCAGTAAGAATTTGAAATCCATTGCAAACACCTAAAACATAACCTCCATTATTTGCATGTTTGATCACTTCCCCCATGATTGGAGATAATTTTGCAATTGCACCTGAACGCAAGTAATCACCATAAGAGAATCCGCCCGGAAGAACAATAAAATCAGCACCTTTAAGATCTGAATCTTTGTGCCACAAACGCTCCACTTTTTGATGTAACATTTGTTCTAAAACGTATACCATATCCTCATCGCAATTCGATCCAGGGAAAGTAACAACTCCAAATTTCATTTAATTTACGTATTATTTAAACATCTGCCAAGGGCAATTTCAGAGCAAAGGTAATCATTTCAACCTTGAATAAAATCAATTGATAAAAAATTTAGCAATCGAAAAAAGAAAGGAAAGATAGAAGATCAAACTTCCTAAAAAATGGGAGGATTTATTGAAAAAGGAAAATGGATAGAAAAAAACAATTGGAATAACAATCAAACTCACCCATTCGTACCCTTTGAAAGTAATGAATTCTGTTAAGCCTAAAAGAATTACAGCAAAAAACAACAACTTTAATACAGAAATCATTTTCTTAAAACGGATCGAACTTTTCCCTGATTTATTGGATAAAACAATCAAACTAAATAGACCAATTACCGCAAAAATCCCTAAAGAAATACTCACGAACATTTCTTTTGTAGCCAAGTGATTACCTTCGCTCAACGTTTCAAACTTTAATTTTTTATGCATGATTCCGTAAAGAAAGTAGATTCCATAAAGCAATGGAATGATAAATCCAATAAACGTTAATAAAAACTCACGTAAAACAAATGGTCTGATTCTTAAAATCATCCACCATAAAACAGGTAAAAAAACACAATAAGGTGGATGGAACGTTGCAGCTAAACCAAATAAAAAACCACTGTTAAATACAGCACGTCTACCATCTTTATTGTATTCTAATCGAAACACTTGAAATAAACCGCAAATAATTGCAGCATGTGCTAATAATATTCCATTTGCTTGATAAAAGCATTGGAAAAAACTTAAAAAAACCACGTAAAATAATGCGATTACGTACGTGTTTTTATCGTAAAATTCGTTTGAATTAAAGACATAATTAGCCCCTATAGCATTTGCGATTACAATTGGAAAACTAATGTAATTTGCCCAATTGTATTGATGAAAAACATAAGTCCCCCAACATCCGAAATCAATTTCAGGAAATAACTCAAAATACTCAGTAAACTGATTCAATCCAAAATAGATCCCAACCACTAATGGAAGAAAGAATAATGCAACAAATTGATTTCCTAAAAATACCCTAAGCATGCAACAAAGATAAAAAGATGCAAGATAAGTTGAACGAATAGGAACTACTATTAAGGATTATTTTAGATGTCAGGTATTTTTATGACCATTTAATCGGATAGAGCAACTAAATTAAATAAAGAAAAAGTAAAAAGACTAAAATTTAAATTCGATGAAAATATTCATCGAATTTAAATTTACGAATTGAAGATATAAAATACTAGAAGCTCTCGTTTAATTTACTTCCATCTCATGGAGCATACTATCCATTTCTAAATGAGTGCCTTCAGTATGTAAAATATGTTCTGCTTTTTCAATTTCTTCTAAACTACCTCTAACAATTACAAGAAATTTACCCTCCTTGATATGTTCTTCGTACTTTACAATTTCTTCTTTTTTGAAACCAATGGTGGAAAAAAGTGAAAATAATGCTGATCCTACAACGCCTAATTCAAGTCCTGCAATTCCACCTACAATTGCTCCTGCACCAAAAAGAAACCCTAAACCTGGAATTGCAAAAATTCCTAAACCTGTTAATATACCCAATGTAGAACCTGCAACAACTCCAGCAGCAGTCACTTTAAGATTATCATCTGCATGAGATTTCACATGAACGTGATCATCAACAATAATTGCTTGTCCTAATAATGAAGTTTTCTCCATTGGAAAACCTGCCTCTTTTAATTTATCTAATGCATCAATTGCTTTTTGGTGTGTATCATACACCGCTACTTGAGATTTCATATTCCTTTTATTTGTTTAGTTAGTCAAAATTACTATTCTTAACTGTGACGATAAATGATAAAAGTCAGCTTCTAATATATTTTATGATTATTAACAAATATTCTAACAACAACTGTAATTTCTTTTAAAAGAAGCAAATGTAAAATTCTGAGCTGTATTAAAAGGAGTTACATGATCTTCTTGAAATGAAGTAATTAACTTAAATGAATGACCAAAAAGAAACTCTAACTGATTTATTGTATATTGCTTAATAGGTATTCCACTGCATTTTAATGGGCCATTTTCAGAAAATGTTCCTATAATAAATCTTTCGGTTGTATGTTTTGAAACTAATTCATTGTAATGTTGAATTTCTTGGTCATCTGTTAAGAAATGGAAGACTGCTCTATCGTGCCATATAGCATATTGTATTGTAGGCACAAATGTGTTGATGTCTGATTCGATCCACTGCACTAATTTTGCTTGGTCACCTAAACGAACTTTTGCTCTTTCAAGTGCTTTACCTGAAATATCAAGTACAGTCAAATTAGTATAACCCTCTTTTATTAAGTTATCTACCAACTTACTATCTCCGCCACCAATATCAATTATAGCAGCCTCTTTCGCTATATTCGCTTCAATAATTAATCGTAAAGAGGTCGCAGGTATTTCTTGTGTCCAACTTACTTCTTGAGGAGTTTTACTTGCATAAATATCTTCCCAATGTTTCTTAGTATCCATGAAGCAAATTTAATTTAAAATTTAGAGTTCTTTTGCTACAAAAGTTACACTGAAATTTCTTAATCTACTTCAAATAACCTCTTTGTCGTAAGTCTTTTTGTATTGCTGCTATGTCGTCAGGAATTCCAGCATCTAATAACCAATTTAAATTTAGACCATGATAAATTGTCATTTTTATCAAACCAGGAACTTGTTCTATTTCTTGAGAAATTTCTTCTAACAACGTATTGAAATCAAATTGTAAATCTTCGTGTAAAGCCTTTACCTGAGTGAGTATTTTAAATATTCTTGCTACAATATATGTGTACAGTTTCTCTGAATCCCTTAGTTTACTGTTATTCAGGTGTTCTTTGTTTTTTTTAAGTGCTTTTATTAGCATGATGCAATTTAAATAAGGATCCCCATATTTATCTTTTGTGTTACTTACGTGCTCGTTTATAGTTCCACTAATATCACGCAAATACATCATCAAAACACCAGGAGAATAAAAATAAACAGAACGGTTTGTAATTTCTTTACTTATTGCAAGTTCAACTTCTGTTCTTAATTCCTCGACAGATCGAGATTCCACTAATTGAAAGTACAATTGATTCGCTAATGAAATATCTTTCTTCAACAAACGAAGAATCAACTTGTCTTTTTCTTTACCCGGTAATCGAGAAATCGCATCTTTAAATTCTTGGTCAAATTTCATACTTAATCAACTATAAATTAATTAAAAAAAGTGGGGTTTTTCATTATACAATGGCAGAAAATAAACTTAAGATCTGCCAAAAGCAAAAAAACCTCCATTTCTGAAGGTTTTAAAAAGTATACATTTCAATTTAATCAACGTAATTTTATTGTTAATTCTTTCCAGAAATCGTTTCTACCAATTCCTCAATGTCTTTCTTTTTGATGTTTAATCCCATCATTTGGTATGTAAAATAAACAACTTCGCCATTCGAAGGGTCAAAGACAAACATTGATTTATTCAAAGTAATTCCAGGTTGATAGTAGTAATATTCTGTACTTTTTGCTTTGATAACTTGCTCAATTTTTTCTTGTGTGCAAATTTCGAAACGGTGAGGGTAAAGACCAGCGATATCTGCTTTAGTTAATTTTCCTAATATATAATCAGGAAGAAGTAAGGTTCTATTTTTAATGTTTTTAGATTTAGAATTATATATTTCTTGGAGTGCTTTGGCAATGTTCAAAGGATTTCCTTTGATGTTCTTTTTTTGAATTAGATCGATTGTTTGACACATTGATTCAAGCATGTTTTTTACTCTATATCCACAGTCTAAATTGTTCCCTTCATTTAAAAAATGGTTGATCGGACAATAAGCAATCATATCTTCATAATCATAGGCTTTTAACGATTTTTTTCCGCCATTGAAAAATGCCAAGTAATGGTAAGATTGAGTTATGTTTTTAGTTTCAATGGTAACAGGTAAGATAAATGAAGAAGATTTATCACTTATTTTTTTATCAAATTCTTCATTTGAAATAACATCGTAAGGAGTCAATTTCCAAGAATCCTTAAACGCTTGCAATAATTCAGAATCGAATTTTTCGTTACCAGTTTTTACAATAAAGGTTTTGGATGCTTTAAAACTGATAAATTTTTCATCTTTATAATCAACTGCACTAAGTTGAGATTGAACACTTAGAGCAAAAGTGCTGCACACTAAAAAAGAAAATAATTTTTTAACTAACATGACAATAATATTTTAAATTTGCGCAAAAATAATTATAAATTATTTCATTATCAATTGATTTCAAATGAATTATTCCATAAAACAGTATTTATTCTTTTTATTTACAATTTTATTCGTTTCGTTAAATTCTCATAGTCAGTATGAACATACTACCCTACTTAGAACTAGTCCTAGTCAAGCGAAGGTGTTTATTGGTAAAAATGCAATTGGAACTACTCCTTTAGAACTTTCGAAATTAAAAATTGATGATACATTAAGAATTGAATCAGAGGGGTATGAAACGGTATTTCTGCTTTTTTTTGAAAATAAGAGAGGAAACTCGTTTCCTGCAACATTGGAAGAAAGCAATTCATTTATTATGAGTTACGATAAAAGAGAAGATTTTTACGATATTCCGAGTGGAACAATTATCATGCGTAAAAAAATTCCTGAATACGACTCAAAAATTATGGTAGCCATTGATACTCCACGTTTGGATTTACCCGAAAAATATGAATTTGGAAGAATTAATGGAAGTAAAACACTTTTTAAAGGAGATGATTTCTACCGTTATTTGGGGTATCCTCAAAATATGGAAGTCCAATTAATCAATTCTTCTCATGATACTTATTTAGACGCAATGTTTTATACAAATAACACGAAGGATGAGGCAACTTTGTTTCTTCCCAAAGTGATTTTAAAACCTGTGATTAATAAGTTGAATTTCAATTTAAAAGGCAAATTATTACGTGATTACAAAGGTCCTTGTGTGATGGAGTGTGAATGGTTGGTTTCAGATATTTCCAAACCTTCAAAGGTCTTGGCGAAATTTCCAATCAGTACTCAAATTTATAGAACTGGTAATAATTATGAACTTATTCTTCATCAGTTAATTTTTGAGTCAAAACGTGATTTGTTAGCGAATGACACACTTTTTGATTTTTTAAATAAACTAGAGAAAAATTATTTAAATCGTTCTAAAATAAGTCAACCATTGTCCTTAATGCCTTCAAAACCTTTAGTTTATTCATCTACTAAAGAAATGTTGAGGGATGTGATTGCCGGAGTAGTAACAGTTGAAACAGAAAGTTCATTTGGGAGCGGCGCTATTTTATCTAGCAATGGATACATTGTGACAAATTATCATGTAATTGGTACTTCTGATAAAATTTACGTCAGACTTGGTAAAGAAAAGAAAGTACTGGCCGAAAAAGTAAGAGTAAATAAAGATTATGACCTCGCTTTACTTAAAATTAGTGGCGAAAATTTTAAAGCATTACAGTTAGCAAATAGTGATGTTTCTGCTACGGGAGATGAAATCTATGCGGCTGGAACTCCTTTAGATAAAACATTGGGTCAAACGATTACGCGAGGTATTATAAGCGGATATCGTAGTTGGAATGGGGTTAATTTCATTCAAAATGACGTGAGTATTAATTCCGGAAATAGTGGTGGTCCGTTACTCAATGAACAGGGTCAAATCATCGGAATTACTACTATGAAGCTTGTCGGAAAAGGAATCGAAGGTATAAGTTTTGGTATACCATCAAATGCTGTAAAGGAAGTCTTAAATATTGAATTTAAGTAATTAATTGGTTTAAAGCATAAAAATAAATAACTTCAAAAATAAGCTGATTTTCTAATCCTTACCCTCTAAAAACCGCATAATTATCCCCAGGCAAAGTAAGCACTATGTTACTTAATTCCATTTGTAATAATAAGCCACTTAGTTGATGAACTGGCATTTTTAATTGAATAGAAAGTTGATCAATGTGCATTGATTGGGTGTTTTTTAGGACATCAAAAACAGACTGTTCCAACGGACTTAATTCAGGGAACAATAACAATGGTTTTATTTCTGTGGTTTGCTTATCCCAGTTCATCCATTTTAAAAAATCAGCAGCACAGGTAATTACTCTAGCAACATCCTTTTTTATCAACTCATTGCATCCTTTTGAAAAAGGCTGAAACACACTTCCAGGAAAGGCGAATACATCTCTTGCGTAATCATTGGCTAATTCGGCAGTAATCAAAGACCCTCCTTTTTCACCACTTTCTATCACGATTGTCGCATCACACATTCCTGCTACAATGCGATTTCTCATCGGGAAATTTTCCCTATCCGGTTTTGTTCCTGGTAAAAATTCCGTAATTAATCCTCCGTTCAACAACATTTTTTCTGCAATGGGTTGATGAAGTGAAGGATACAATCGATCTAATCCATGACCTAAAACAGCGATTGTTTGAATGTCCTGTTCCATGCACTTTTGATGTGCGTAAATATCTATGCCATACGCCAAACCACTTACCACCAAAATTCCTTTATCTTTCAAATTCTCTATGAGTTCATTACAGATTTGTTTTCCGTAATCAGTGGCATACCGTGTACCAATAATTGCCACAGTTTTTTCTTGGTTAACGTTCATTTGTCCCTTACTATATAATACTAAAGGAGCATCCTCACACTGTAATAATCGCGATGGGTAATTGGGATCATCCATATACAATGATTGAATTCCCGCTCTTTCAATGAAAGGGAGGTAATGCTCCGCATCCATTAATGCTTGATCTCTATTTAATTGAACTATAAATTTATCTCCTACACCTGGAATGAGTTTCATTTTCTGTTTACTCATCTTAAAGAAAGTCACGATATCACCTGCTTCGTTTATAATCCTTCTCAATTTCTTTTTTCCACCAATTCCTAATAAAGATAGCGCAACATGGTGATGACAATTTCCATTCATTTTTTAAGGTAAATAAATTTGAACTTTTCCGTTGAATCTAAAATGTTCATAATATCAACGGCGTATTTTTTCATTTCTTAATATTAAAGTTACACCGAAATCTCTTTTTTAAGTACTTGGAAATAAATTTTATTATCCTTAGATTATATAAACCTAACAGAACTATTTTCAATCTTTGATAACAAAGATAAATCGATGAGAATTTATTAATTTTACCTCATGGATCATGCAATAGAATTACGTTTTCAAGACTTAACTAAAACGTTAGAAGAAAAATTTGGCGAAGGGTTGGATACACAAGCCATTTTGTTTTTAATCGGAGTACAGGAACTTGGATTAGGTTACAAAGAATTTACAAAACAAGAAAAAACGGATTTATTGCATATTGCTGTGTGTACTTTGCTAGAGCCTCACGGTTATTATGTTTTTGATGGAAGAGATTTAGAAAATTGGCCACACTTCACACTTTTGAAGCCATTGCCTGTACTTACTGATCGAGAACAACAACATTTAATCAAAGAAGCCATCTTAGATTATTTCGAACAACAAAAGGTGATTTAACACTTCTGAATCAGTCACATGGAAAATAGGCAGTAGTTCTCTCATACATTTATTTCTGTTCCAATTTGAATTTTTTTTGATTGAATTATTGAATTGATATCCATCTCCTGCTTTTGAATTAACATTTTTTTCACTCTGAAGTCAATTCATCTTGTAGGTAGTGAATACTATATACTATATTTGCGCAGAAAAAAAAATCACCTATGGACATTTGGATAAAAGCAGCACAGTTTATATTATCGCTTTCATTATTAGTAATTCTTCACGAGTTTGGACATTTTATTCCGGCTATATTATTTAAGACACGTGTAGAAAAATTCTATCTATTCTTCAACCCATGGTTTTCATTGTTTAAGAAAAAAATTAAAGATACTGAGTGGGGTATCGGATGGTTGCCATTGGGCGGCTATGTTAAAATTGCAGGAATGATTGATGAATCTATGGATACAGAACAATTAAAACAGCCTGCTCAACCTTGGGAGTTTAGATCAAAACCTGCATGGCAACGTTTAATCATAATGATTGGTGGTGTAGTTGTAAATATCATGGTTGGGTTTATCATTTACATCGGAATTGTTAGTTATTTCGGAGAAACACGCATTGAATCAAGCGCATTGAAAAGTGGGGTAGCCATACATCCTTATCTTCAAAAGTATGGTTTGAGTTCTGGAGATCAAATACTTCGTGTGGATGGAGAGAAAGTAACAAACGTAATGGAAGTTTCGAATGAGTTCTTACTAAGAAATAAGCATTCATTAGAAGTGAAGCATTCCGATGGTCAAGTAAAAACGATTAAATTTCCAGAGGATATTGAATACGAGCTTTTTGAGCAAGGAGCTTTTCCAATGGTTTCATTGAGAACTAAAACAACCACCATTGATTCGGTAATTAAAGGAACGCCTGCTGATCGAGCGAAGTTGCAAAAAGGAGATCAATTTCTTTCCATTAATCAACAACCAATTACATTTTACGATGAGATTATTACTCAACTTTATTTAAATAAAGGGAAAAAAGTAGCTTTATCCGTTCTCCGTGCTAAAGACACTTTAGAATTAACAGGTGTAGTAGGTCAAGATGCTAAATTAGGGTTTCAGATAGATGCTGATAAAATTAAAAAATATCACCCATCCTTTGCTGAAAGTATTCCAATTGGTTGCAAAACTGCCTTAAATACATTGGGAGATTATGCAGCACAGTTAAAATTCTTGTTTACTAAGAAAGGAGCTTCTTCTGTTGGTGGATTTGTTTCTATTGGAAATCTATTTCCAGCAGTATGGGATTGGGAAATCTTCTGGATAAATACAGCGTTTTTATCACTTGCTCTCGCGATTATGAATATTCTTCCAATTCCTGCATTGGATGGTGGACATGTGGTGTTTTTAATTTATGAAATAATTACAGGTAAAGAAGCACCGCAGAAAGTGTTAGAATATGCACAATATGTCGGGATTGTACTTTTGTTAGGATTGATGTTGTACGGAAATGGTAATGACCTTTTCAAGATTTTCTTTAAATAATAATAAAGTAATTTTTAGCATCCTTTTTTCGATGACTTAAATTCAATACCCCTTTAATTAAAGGTTTTTTTAATTTTTAATTAAATATCTGAAAAATAAATAGTTAAATAAAAAAGGCTTAGTGCAGGTAAATAAATTATAATATTAAAAATCAGCTACTTAAAAAAAATATTTATAACTATTACTTATTTCTAATAAAAATGTTTTTAATTTGCAATGAAAATATGTAACTTATTAATAATTTTAATCTAATTTACGTTCATGAATTCAACACAACCAAAACCAAAAAAGTTAAAAAACATGTCGTTTGACGAAATGACATTCGAGCAAAAGATTATTGCTAATCTAAGAATTGTTCGTAAAGACAAAAAAATCACATTAGACAAGATTTACAAAGAGACAGGAATTCATTTAGCGCGTATCGAGAGTAAAAATCACAACATCACTCTTAGCACGTTAAAGAAATTGTGTGATTATTTGGAAATCGATGCATTTGATTTTTTATCGAAACTTGTTCGAGCATAATTTTTAACTTTCGAAAATTAGTATAGTCCTTTTGAGTATTCAAAAGGACTATTTTTGTTTTTATTGCTTGAAAATTTCATTTTAAGCAGTACAACTAATACATTTGTAGTAAATCAAGTAGAATTAGGATGGAAATTACCGCAGAGATAATTGAAAAATTAGAGAAAATTCAATCAAAATATGCCGCAATTGGAGAAGACTTCAATGCTTATTTAGAAGGTTTATTGTATGCAGATTCAGTTACCTACTGGGATTATATTGAAGTAGATACGCTTTTAAGCTTACAAAAACCAAGAACTAAATTTCCAGATGAAGTAGTTTTCATCATGTACCATCAAATCACAGAATTGTACTTCAAATTGTCTCTGAGAGAGTTTGATCAGATTTCTGCAAAAGAAGAATTGAATGGTAAATTCTTTTTAGAACGTGTAACCCGAATCAATCGATACTTCGATGCTTTGACAAAAAGTTTTGAAATCATGATTGAAGGGATGGAAAAAGAACAATTCTTAAAGTTTAGAATGTCTTTGCTTCCAGCAAGTGGATTTCAGTCTGCGCAATACCGTATGATCGAAATTGCTTCTACGGATTTCTTGCGTTTGGTTCACAAGGACCGTCGCAATGAATTTACAGGAACAGAAAATATCGAACAATTGTTTGAACATATCTATTGGAAGGAAGGAGCAACAGAAGTAGCTTCAGGTAAAAAAACTTTGACATTGATCGAATTTGAAGAACGTTACAGAGAACAATTCATTGCGTTTGGAGAGAAGAAAAGAACAGTCAACTTATGGCAATGTTATTTAAAATTGTCAGAAGAAGAACAAAAAGATCCAGCGATTATTGCTGCATTAAAACAAAACGACATCAACGTAAACGTAAACTGGCCGTTGGCTCATTATAAATCTGCAGTGAGGTATTTACACCAACCAGAAAGTGATATTGCAGCGACTGGTGGAACAAATTGGCAAAAATACTTGCCTCCACGTTTTCAAAAAAGAATTTTTTACCCAACACTTTGGAATGAACAAGAACAAGAAGAATGGGGTAAAACTTGGGTGAAGAATATCTTGGATGAAAAGAAAAATTAAATAATTGAGAAATAAATGTCGGTTGTAGAAGATAAATTTTTAATTCAAGAAATCATACATTCCTATTCCATTCATCTTGATATGGAACGAATTGATGTAATTACGGAACTGTTTGTAGAAGAAGGGAAGCTTGAATTAAGAATTGGAAAAGCAAAAGGGAAAACTGAAATTTCGAATTTATTGCAACAGATACTTCCGCACACCAGAGGTAAACGCCATTTTATTACTAACACACTCATTGAATGTGATGGAGATGAAGCTTTTGCTCAAAGTTATTTATTCGTAACAGAAGCCATTCAATCCAAAGATACAGTATTAACTGGCGTGTATTTCGATACGTTTGTCAAAATAGATGGGGCTTGGAAAATACATACACGAAAATTGGTCGTTGATTTAAGTAATTAACATTATTTAAAAAAGTTGGAAACCATCGAGGTAAAGTAGATTTTAATAAACACATACCTTTGTAAAAATTAAACTAATGAAATACATTTATTTTATATTATTGAGCACATTGATTGTTAGTTGTGGTGTAAAAGTGCCTTTCACGGACGATTTAAAAAAAGAATATGATTTAAATAATGCTGAAGTGATGAGGCAAGTACAGTTTTTCACTTCGAATACCATTATTTTAGAACGTATTGTAACGAAAGGAACAAAGGCAAAAACGGACGAAGGGACTTTGGTAACCAATAAAAGTAAAGAACAAAACAGAATCATTATACCAGTAAATACCAAATGTATTTTTGATTCTTACGATACCAATGGCTCCATCAATGTGCGTTTTGAACTTGGATTAAACAAGACCATTAAATTTGGAATACGTGATAATCAAGTTACTGGAAGGTATTATTTTGTGGCGGATTGGTCCTACGATAAAGGTGGGGAAATAAAGTACGGTGATGAAACCTATTATGCTAATGCTAATTCAGGAAATTCATTTTTGATGGTTGCAATCAAAAAACTACAAAAAACCAGACGTAAAGACCGTGTTGTTAAGGGTTTAAAAGTGTAATTTACAATGAGTTATTTAGCCGTAAAAGCATTGCACATAATATTTGTCGTAAGTTGGTTTGCGGGACTCTTTTACATCGTTCGCTTGTTTATTTACCATACAGAAGCACAACTTAAACCTTCTAACGAAGCAGAAATATTGAGTGCGCAATTTACCATTATGGAGAAAAAACTATGGTGGATCATCACAACTCCGGCGATGGTACTTACTGTGGTTTTTGGAGTATGGATGTTGGTGTTGAATCCTGGGCTGCTATCTCTTCCTTGGATGCATATTAAACTTACGTTTGTTCTTTTGTTATTGATCTATCATTTTGTTTGTCAACGTTTATTAAAAAATGTAGCGAATGGTCAATTTAATTGGTCGTCTACCCAACTTAGATTGTGGAATGAATTGGCAACATTGGTATTGGTAGCAGTTGTTTTTCTAGTTGAATTACAACATAGTATGAATTGGATTGGCGGTACCGTAGGATTTTTCGGAGTGGGAATTCTATTAATG